>NZ_DAMBJX010000012.1:0-60961 GCF_032067225.1 Brevundimonas vesicularis
GCCTGGGTCTCGTCATAGCCTTGTCCTTCTTCACCATGACCAGCGTCGAGTTTGCGGTTGGATGGCTGGCGATCTACGCATTGCTCCAGTGGGTCGAGCTTCAGATCTTCAAACCCCGAGAGCGACCCGAAGATTGGGTCCCTGACGTGGATTGGTGTTGGCGCGCGGTCGGCTTCATCAGCCTCAACAATATCGTCTTTGGGGCGTTCGCCGCTCGCCAGGCCTTCAGCGGATCGGAACTCGGTCTGGTCGGCGCCGCTCTGCTGATCGCGGGCGCCATCGTCAACGGAGTGATGGTCAGCGCAGGTTCGCGTCACCTCACTTGGGCTTCGATCGGTCCGCAAATTCTTTGTTTCTGCGCTCTTGCCGTGTCGACGATCACCGCAGGCCACTCCGTCCTTCTGGCGATGCAAATCGGGGGGGCAAGCCTTCTATTCGTTCTGGCGGCCACGGCGGCATCGTTTCAGCTGTCCGCCAAGCTCAAGGAGGCCGAGGACGGGCGTCAAGCGGCCGAGGCCTCCAACATCGCCAAAAGCCAATTCCTCGCGAACATGAGCCATGAAATCCGCACGCCCTTGAACGGAGTGGTCAGCATGGCCGAGATGCTCAGCCGCTCGAGCCTCGGTCCAGGGGATCGAGAGATGGTCGACATCATCCGGTCTTCGGGGGACACCCTCACCAATCTCTTGAGCGATATCCTGGACATGGCGAGGATCGAAGCGGGCGAGGTTGCCCTGGAGGAGGTTCCTTACGCCTTCGGCGACATGCTTCGCGCGACCTGCGTCCTCTTTTCGCTGAAAGCAGAAGACAAAAACATCAATCTTGTCCTGGATTTACCACCCGAGCTCGATCGCTGGATTGTCGGCGACGCCTTGCGAACGCGTCAGGTGATCAGCAACCTGGTTTCGAACGCCATCAAATTCACCTCGCTTGGACAAGTCACTGTCACCGCGCGGTTGACTGCAGACGGTCGGGTGCGTCTGAAGGTGTCCGACACCGGCATCGGGTTCGACGTCAACACCAGCGCGAACATCTTCGCCCGTTTCCAGCAGGCGGATGGATCGATCACCCGCCGCTTCGGGGGGACGGGGTTAGGCCTATCGATTTCGCGGGACCTCGTAATCCTGATGGGGGGAACGATGGCCTGCTCCAGTGTTCCCGGTGTGGGGTCTGAGTTCTGGGCTGATCTGCCCTTTGTTTTGTCTGAGGGGGATCAGCCTGATCCATTAGGCGTTGATCCGTCCGCGCCGCTGGACCGGGCCATTCGGATCCTTGTCGCGGACGACCACGCCATTAATTTGAAGGTCGTCGCTTTGATTTTGGACCAGGCGGGCATCGAGACGGAAACCGTCGAGAATGGCTTTGAGGCGGTTGCGGCTTTCCGGGCCGGGTCTTTCGACGCGGTGCTGATGGACATGCAGATGCCGGTGATGGATGGGCTGACAGCGATCCGCGAAATCCGAAAAATCGAGCGAGATTTAAGTCTCGGGCACACGCCAATCGCGGTGCTTTCCGCCAACGCTATGGCCGAACATATCGCTACTGCAATCCAGGCCGGCGCCGACATCCACATCGCCAAGCCGATCAAGCCGACGGGGCTGCTTGATACTCTAGAGCGTATGCTGGCCGAACCCGGCTCCGCGGAACAGGACGGGGTTGCAGTTCGGTAAGGCGAGGCTGATTGGGGCGTAGGATGACCCAATAGGGTCGCGCTTGTCGTAAACTGGCAGTCGGCGAAAAGAATATCGGATAGAGAGGCAGTACGCCGTTCTCCGCGGGACGCGGTCGATTGATTCTCCGAGCAACAAACCTGAGTTGGTCTGTCGTGTTCTAAGACCGGACCGGCTTAACCGCTCACGTGGCGTCTTTTGGGCCGTCCAAGGCTATGGCCAAATGTGGGCTGTGGGCTGCATTGAACGTTTGGGTGTGCTTCTATGCCCCGGTTAAGTTACGAGGTCTTTTCGTGTCGAACCGGAGCTCCTCTCGCTTCCTGGACCGCCTTCTTTCGACCGGCGGCGAGGCCGGGCGCGTCCTGGCGCAACGGGATTGGGGAACATCGACTCTCTGCCATCCTGACACCTGGCCGGCTCCACTTCGCTCTGTCGTAGAGCTCATGCTGGGTTCCAAGTTTCCGATGTTTGTCGCTTGGGGGAAGGAACTCGGTTTTATTTATAACGATGCCTATGCTGAGATCCTCGGCGACAAACATCCCTACGCGATGGGCGCGAGGTTCGAGGAAATTTGGCGAGAAATCTGGTCAGACATCTTGCCACTCATCGAGGCTGCCCTGTCCGGAAAAGGAACTTATCAGGAAGATCTCCCTCTTTTCATGAATCGCCGAGGGTATGATGAAAAGGCCTGGTTCACCTTTTCATATTCTCCGATCCACGACGAGAACGGCGAAGTCGCTGGAATGTTTTGCGCCGTCGCGGAGACGACCGCCAAGGTGCTAGCCGAGCGACGTCAGAACTTCGTCGTGGACCTAAGCGATACGCTGTCTCAACTCGTCGATCCAGTCGAGGTGACCGCCGCTGCGGCGAAGCGTCTGGGCGAGCATCTCAAGGTGGGCCGCGCCGGCTATGGCGAGATCAGTGACACCGGCGATGTCGTCAGGGTGGCGCGCGATTGGACCGATGGTTCCATGGCGTCGCTTGCAGGAGAGGCCCGCGTGCTCGACGCCTTTGGCCCTGAAGTCATTTCCGGGCTCAGGCGCGGCCGCACGTTGACCGTGGAGGATTGCCAAACCGATGTCAGGACGTCATCGCTGGATTATCTGTCGACGTGGGACAGCATCGGCGTACGCAGTCTGATCGTCGCCCCTCTTCTCGATGACGAACGCCTTGTAGCGATCCTTTATGTCCACTCCGACGTTCCGCGGGCGTGGTCCGATCTGGACGTTCGTCTGGTCCAGGATGTTGGCAGTCGGACTTGGTCGGCCGTCGAGCGCCTGCACGCCGAAGGCGCCTTGCGCGCAAGCGAGGCGGCGCTCGCGGACGAGGTCGAGGCCCTGGAGCGCCTGCAAGGCATCAGCACACAACTGGTCGGCGACGAGACTCCTGAGACGATCTACGGCGCCATCCTGAAAGCAGCGGCCGATCTAATGGGTTCGGAATGCGCCAGCATCCAGATGCTCGATACAGTGGGAGTGCTGCAATTGCTCGCCCATCACGGCTATGATCCGCGCTCCGCGAAATATTGGCAGACGGTTGACGCCAGCTCGGGGAGCACATGCGGGATCGCCTTGACGACGGGGCAGCGGGTCGTCGTTCCGGATGTGGAAGCCAGCGGCCTTCCGGACGACAGTGGAGATTTGAAGTCCTATCGCTGGTCCGGCATGCGGGCGGTGCAGACGACGCCGCTCCTGTCACGCTCGGGCAAGCCGCTGGGTATGCTTTCGACGCACTGGAAGCATCCCTGCACACCTGCACCTCGGGACCTCAAATTGTTTGACGTCCTGGCCCGACAAGCAGCCGACGCGATTGAGCGGGCGATGACCCAGTCGGAACTGCGCGAGAGCGAGGCGAGGCAAGCGTTCCTACTTTCCTTGTCTGACGCCTTGCGTAGCCTGAAGTCGCCGAACGCGATCGCGTCAGAAGCGGCCAGACGGCTTGGAGAGCGCTTCAATCTGAGCCGAGTTTTCTACGCCGAGTTCTTCGGCACCGTCATGAAGGTGGAGCAGGACTTCACAGACGGGGTGGAGTCTATCGTCGGTGAGCATGATCTTGAGGCGTTCGGCCCGGACCTTCTGCGCGCTTATCACGAACGTCAGATCGTCAAGGTGGACGACGTCCGCCGAGACAGTCGATTCAGCGAAACCGCGCGCGCCGGACTTCTGGCGCGTCAGGTCGGCGCCTACCTGGATGTCATTCTCTATCAAGATGATCGTTGGGTGAGCGTTCTGGCTTTGCAGAGCGCTGCGGCTCGCGTGTGGACGGCTTCGGAAGAAGGTCTGTTCCGCGAAGTCGGCGAACGCGTGAAGGCGGCCATCGACCGTATCCGCGGGGAGGACCGGCTTCGCGAATTGAACGACACGCTAGAGCATCGGGTGGTTGAAGCCATGGCCGAGCGGAACTTGCTCGCTAGGCTCGTCGAGATGACCGACGTCATGATCATGGCGGTGGATCTCGATTACAAAATTCTCGCACTCAATAGCGCGAACGCCGATGATTTTGAGCGCGTCTACGGTGTGCGACCCAAACCTGGCGACAACATGCTGGATTTGCTCGCTGACCAACCGGAGCAGCAGGAGCAGGTGCGTGCCGGCTGGGGCCGGGGGATGCAGGGCGAACCCGTCACCTTCGTGGAGGACTTCGGAGATCCCGACCGGGCCCGGCCCTATTACGAAGTGACATTCAGGCCGCTGCTGAACGAAAGCGGCGCGCAGGTCGGCGTCTATCAATTCGCCACCGACATCACAGAGCGTCTTCGCAAGGAAGCACAGCTTGCGGAAGCACAAGACGCCCTTCGGCAATCGCAGAAGATGGAGGCGATGGGTCAACTGACAGGTGGAGTCGCCCACGATTTCAACAATCTTCTAACGCCCATCGTCGGGTCGCTCGATTTGCTACAGCGCAGGGGGCTGGGTGGAGAGCGCGAGCAGCGCCTAATCGAGGGCGCTATCCAATCAGCGGAACGCGCCAGAGTTCTTGTTCAACGCCTCTTGGCCTTCGCGCGACGCCAGCCGTTGCAACCTGTACCGGTAGACCTCTCGCGGCTGGTCGCCGAGATGGGGGAGCTCATCGCCAGCACCACGGGTCCGCAAATCAGGGTGTTGGTGGAGGCTGCCGCGAATTTGCCGCCGGCGAAGGCTGATCCGAACCAGCTGGAGATGGCCTTGCTGAACCTGGCGGTCAATGCGCGCGACGCGATGGAAGACAAGGGCGGCACGCTTCGAATCTCGACCATGGTCGAGACCGTTGCGGCAGGCCACCGGGCGAAGCTCTATCCGGGCGCCTACCTCTGCCTGTCCGTCGCCGATACGGGGTCGGGAATGGACGAGCAGACGATCGCTCGCGCGATTGAGCCATTCTTCTCCACCAAAGGTGTCGGCAAGGGGACAGGTCTCGGTCTGTCCATGGTGCATGGCCTCGCCTCTCAGCTGGGCGGCGCGCTGACGATCCAGAGCAGGCCGGGTTACGGCACGAACATCGAACTCTGGTTGCCCGTCAGTGAGGCTGGCCTTGCACAGGAGGAGTCTGGGACGGCTCTCGCACGCCTTCCGGGAATGCGAGGAACAGCAATGCTCGTTGACGACGAAGAGCTAGTCCGCATGAGCACCGCCGATATGCTGACGGACCTCGGATACGCTGTTTTGGAAGCCGCTTCAGGTGAGGAGGCGCTTCGTCGGATTATGGCCGGCGAAGATCTGGATCTTCTAGTCACGGATCATATGATGCCTGGCATGACCGGAACTGATCTGGCTCGGCAAGTGCGTAGCCTCCACCCCCAGTTGCCAGTGCTCTTGGTGTCTGGCTATGCCGAGCGGGAAGGCGTGGATCCGGATCTTCCCAGACTGACCAAGCCGTTTCGACGAGATGAGTTGGCTGCCACTCTCGCACCCCTAGAAATGAGCCGGGCGAAGACCGCCTAGGCCCGATCGGTGGAACCACACCAACACCATCATTCGGACCCCTCTGGTGGTCAGAATTTGGCGCATCCCCTTCACATTGCTCCCTATCGAGATGAGGGCGCGACCGCCTTGCGGAACAGGTAGGCGGCCGCCAGCCAGATCAGAGTGAAGATGATGCTGAGCACAATCACAGGGCGTGGCCAGTTTTCAGAACCCTCGCCCCAGCCCTGCACGACCGCCAGGAAGCCGATCGCGATCTGAAGCGCGGCGGCGCAGAGCATGCTCCGAGACAGACCTCCCGCGCGAAAGCAGCTCAACGCTGCGCCTAGGAAAGCGACGGCGATGACGGCCAGATACAGCAGGTTCGCCGGATGATCCTCCGGCCCAATGATGCCCACGGCAGCGTTTATCCAAAGCAGAAGGAGGGCAGCAAGGACAGCGAGGCCTGCGCCGATGCGGTACGACCAGTCGCCCGACGCCCACACCGCCAGTTCGGTAATGATGCCGCCGCCGACCAAGAGGACGCCCGCGAAAACGAAGTCGGAGGCGGTCCACTGGACTTCGTCGGTGAACCGCATGGCGACCGCGGGCGTAATCAGGAGAACCGCCACCACGGTCCAGCCGATGACACGCAGCGTCCGGGTGAGGCGGCCGTTTCGGGTCGCGTCGTGGTCGTTGGTCATTGTCTTCTTATCCGGCTTGGGTGAGGCTCGGACGATGGCGACGCGGGGCGTGAAAGTCCTGAGGGCCAAATGAGGAAACCCTGACATCGTGGCTGGCGCCTATTGCTTCGATCGTTTCGAGCTGGACCCGACGGACCGCCGCCTGACCGCGGACGGACAGGCAATAAAGCTGTCCGGGCGGTATTTGGACGCGCTGATTCTTTTGGTCGCCGAAGAGGGGCGGCTGGTCAGCAAGGCGCGCTTTCTGGACGAGGTCTGGAAGGGCGTGCCGGTGACAGACGAGGCGTTGACGCAATGCATACGGTCGCTTCGCAAGGCCTTGGGCGATGAGGCGGGGCGGCCCCGATTCATCGAAACGGCGCCCAGGTACGGCTACCGGTTCATTGCGCCTGTTACGCGTGTCGAGGCGAACTTGCCGGTCGGTGTGAGACGCTCCATCGCGCTGCATCAACACTCGTTTGAGCCTGGTCCTCGGGCTGCAAGCTTGAAGCGCCGCGAGGCCCTTGAGCAATTCGTAGGACAGGGCCGGGCCGGACTGCTCGGTGGTGGGGCTGCAGGGCTTATAGGAGGCCTGGCTTATGGAGTTGCGGGCGTGGCGGGCAGTGCAGGCGGGGCAATGTCCGGTCTGTTAGTGGTGGCCGTCCTGACGGCTGTGATTGGAATGATGGGCGGTGCAGGGGTCGGCTTCGGCGTGGGGTCGACGGCGTTCATTTCCAGGCAGGCTAAGGCCTGGCTTGTGATCGGCGGCGCATTCGGAGGAATAGTCGTTGGCGCAGTTGTACGGCTCGTCGGGCTGGACGCCCTTTCGCTATTGTTTGGCGCCGCGCCAGACGCGATGACGGGAGCGGGCGAGGGCCTGCTGCTTGGAGCCGGCATTGGCTGCGCGATCTGGCTCGCCCATGGACGCCAGCGGGTCGCTATTCTGGTCGGAGCCGCCCTGACCGGTATGGCGGGATCCGTCGCCTCTATGCTGGGCGGTCATCTGATGGGCGGCAGTCTGGCCGCCTTGGCCGAGCAGTTTCCTCAAGCGCGCCTGCGGCTGGATGATTTGGGAAGCGTGTTTGGCGAGGAGACATTCGGGCCTGTCAGCCAAGCCGCGACGGCTGGCATGGAGGGTGCGCTGTTCGGCGCGGCGGTGGTGCTGGCCCTGACCCTGGAACGCCGACGTAGCGGCGATTGTCGCTAACATCGCGCAAAAACTAAACACACGAATCCGGTCCTCGCGATCTTGCGAACAACCAAGCCTTTGCAGCCCGTCCGAATGTCATGTTTCCGGCGGGCCACCAACGTCTGATGCTGGCACGCCTCTGACCCTACCGCTTACTATATGGAGGAAGCGCAGAAGCCGCGGTCGCTGATCGGCTGGGCCCCCTTGGTCTTGATGAAGTCCACAAAGGCCCTGAGTGGGGCTGGCACGTGGCGATGACCGTGATAGGATAGGAACGGTCCGGAGAAGTCCTGCCACCAGTCCGGCAGGACCGGCTCCAGGGCGCCGCTGTCCAGATGCGGACGCAGCCAGTCCTCGAACAGGAAGACGACGCCCGTTCCGGCCAGCGCGGCTTGCACCGTGAGTTCGACCCCGGCACCTAGGTTGACGATTAGGGGACCCGGCGGGTCGATCATGACGATCTCGCCCTCCCGTTCGAATTCCCAAGGAAGAAGGGCGCCGCTGGAACCCCGACCTCGCAAGCAGTGGTGCTGTAAAAGGTCGCGCGGATGCTTGGGACGGCCGCTCCGGTCAAGATAATCGGGCGCGGCGGCCGCGGCGAAGCGTTGGCGGCGCGGGCCGATGGGGACGGCGATCATATCCTGTTCCAGCTTTTCCTCGTAGCGGATGCCGGCGTCACAGCCGGAGGCGAGGACATCAACGAACCGCTCGTCGATCACCAGTTCAAGGACGACATCGGGGTAGGCCTTGAGAAAGGCGGGGATGATGGCCGATCGCCAAGGCTCTTCACCGTGTCCAACGCAGCCTCGACCTCGCCGAGCGCCGGCGTCAGGCGGTCCAGCAGGCGTCGGCCTGCTTCTGTGGGGACGACGCTGCGTGTCGTGCGGTTGAGGAGGCGGACACCCAGACGGTCCTCCAGCCGCCGCACCGTCTCGCTGAGCGCTGAGGCGCTGAGCCCTGTGGCGCTGCCCGCCTGTCGAAAGCCGCCCGCCCGAGCGACAGCGACGAATGCGTTCAGGTCCGCGAGATCGGTCGCCATTGTTCGTCGTTTCGCACAGCCTGTTTCGATTGCACTGACCTATCTCACGGAAGAGATGGGCGCACATAGAGGCTCGCACGGGACAGGAGACAGATGATGAACACGCTTGATACCGCAGGAACATTCACCCTAGGCGACCGCAAGGTGCGCCGCATGGGCTATGGCGCGATGCAGCTGGCGGGGGCTGGCGTGTTCGGCCCGCCGCGCGATCGCGAGGCCGCTGTTGCCGTGCTGCGCGCCGCTGTGCAGGCCGGGGTCAATCACATCGACACGTCAGACTTCTATGGCCCGCACGTCACTAACCAGATCATCAAGGAGGCTCTGCATCCCTATGCCGATGACCTGGTCATCGTGACGAAGATCGGAGCACGCCGGGATGAGACGGGCGACTGGCTGCCGGCGATGTCTGCGGCCGAGCTGGCCAGCGCGGTCCAGGACAATCTGCGCAACCTTGGTTTAGAGGCGATGGACGTCGTGAACCTGCGCATCATGGGCTCGGGCGACGGCCATGGACCAAGCGAGGGTTCGATCGCCGAACCCCTCTCTGCCCTGATCGACCTCAAGAAGCGGGGGCTGGTCCGCCATATCGGTCTCTCGACCGTGACCCCGACCCAGATCGCCGAGGCGCAGGCGATGACGGAGATCGTCTGCGTCCAGAACCTTTATAATCTCGCGCACCGCGAGGACGACGCCATGGTCGCCGATCTCGCTAAGGCGGGCATCGCCTATGTGCCCTATTTCCCGCTGGGGGGATTCACGCCGCTGCAATCGGAAGCCCTATCCGAGGTCGCGGCCGAGTTGGAGGCGACGCCGATGCAAGTCGCTTTAGCCTGGCTACTGCAGCGGTCACCGAACCTTCTGCTGATCCCCGGCACCTCGTCGGTTGCGCACCTGACCGAGAACCTGAAGGCGGCCGATCTGGTGCTATCGGCCGAGTCGGTGGCGAGTCTGGAGTGCATCGGGGAGGGGCGTATCGTTGCGGAGGAGGGGAGCCAGGTCCAGTGAGAGGGCAAAAGCAGGCGTGAAAGTAGAAACGAAAAGGAAAGATAATAAAACCTTGGTGTGCAGAAACTGCACACACGGTCGCGTAACTATTTGAATAAAATCAACAACCTATCCGATCCATCATCGGGGCGATGGACAGCGTGCGGGAGGCTTTCAGGGACATGGGGTTGCGGCTTGACCGGCGATGCAGGGGCGACTGCGGGTGCCCATACGCCATTTCCGCGCTGCCGTGAAATCAGAGCTCCCAATGCACAGGTGTAGCCGGAGAGGCGTCCCGTGCCGGATCACACGGGACGCTTTGGTCACGCTTAGCGACGCGCGCGCAGTTCCAGTTCGCCGATGCGGCGGCTCAGGTAGGCCGCGTCGTCGGACGAGGGGCTGGTGCGGCTGTAGGCGGCGTCCAGGCGAGCGAGATCGCCGGCCTCGACGCGGATGTCGGCGGCTTCAGTGCGGCTGACGGCGCCCGAGCGTTCGGCGGCGGTCAGGGTGGTTTCCAGGTTCGCCAGACGGGTGCGGGCGGGCAGGTTGGCGGACGGCGTCTGTCCGGCTGGGCCGTCGCCGACGCGCAGGTCCAGGGCGTCCAGACGGGCGTCCAGATCGGCGCGCTCGCTGGCGCTGATCGATCCATCGGCGCTGTAGCGGCTCTCCAGCTGGATCAGGGCCTGATAGTCGGATTTCAGGCGCGTCGCCTCGGTGCGGGTGATGCGGCGCGCGGTTACGGCGGCGTTGACGCGGGTGTCGAACTCCGCACGGCCCTGGGCGACGGTGTCCATGTCGGCATAGCCCGAGGCGCCGGCTTCAAGGGTCTGGGTCAGGGCGGTGTAGCGGGCGTTCAGATCGGCGCGTTCCTGGGCCGAGATGCCGCCGACGGCATATTGGTTCTCCAGATCGACTAGGGCGGAATAGTCGGCGCGCAGGCGCGTCGCGGCCGAGGCGGAGACGCCGCCGGCGCGCACGCTGGCGTCCACGCGGGTCGAGAACTGGCTCTGGCCGTCACGCAGCGGACGGCCGCCGCGCAGCCAGGCCTGATCCATGGCCGACAGGCCCAGACGATCGCCGAACAGGGCGCCCACGACTGCGCCCAGCCGATCCTGGGTCGTCGAAGGATATTGCGTCTGGGCGACCGCAGCGCCGCCCGCGAGGGTCAGGGCGGTGGTGGCGATCAGGGCGAGGCGGACGTTGCGCATGGGGAGGCTTCTTGTCGGTTGATGTCAGCCGACAAAACGGCGGTCGTCCGGCTTGGTTGCCTGCCGGCGCTTCAGTCGCGGATGAAGTGCGGCACGAAACGCGAGGTGTTTCTCGTGATGCGCCCGGTATCCTCCCGCAGGCTGATGCCCGCGGGTTCCGTTCCCACCACCCAAGACCCGACGATCACATGGTTGCCGTCGAACACGGGCGGATCGCACAGCGCCTGGCGGATGTGACGCCCCTCGCCATAGCCGCCGTCCACCACCTCTGCGGCGCTGACGCCCTGGTCGATCAGTTCGACATTGTCGCCCTCGCGCGAGAACAACGGCTTGCGCACATAGGACGAGCCCAGCGCCGCCTCGGCCGGATCACCCTCGAAATAGCTTTCCAGCAGGTTGGGGTGGCCCGCATGCCGCTCCCACAACAGAGGCAGGATGGCCTTGTTGGACAGGATGCTCTTCCACGCCGGCTCCAGCACGGTCACGTCCGCCGTAGGCAGGGGCGCGGCGTAGTCGTCGCGCAGCATCTGCTCCCACGGATAGAGCTTGAACATCGCCTGGATGATCCAGTTCTCGTGGTCCACGAACCGGCCGTCGGCGTTCAGCCCGATCTGGTCGATGGCGACGAACTGGGGCTCCAGCCCGGCCTGTTGGGCCAGGTCTTCCAGGAAGCGCACGGTCTGGCGATCCTCGACGAAATCGGCGTCCGAGGCGAAATGCACGAAGCCGCCGCTCGGGAAGATGGCGCGGAATCGATCGACCAGCTTCTCATGCAGGCTGTTGAACTGATCCGCATCGGCGGGCAGGGCGCCGGCCTTGATCTGATCCTCCAGCCACAGCCACTGGAACACCGCCGTCTCATAGATGCTGGTCGGGGTGTCAGCGTTATATTCATACAGCTTGGCCGGCCCCGTCCCGTCCCCCGAGCCGGCATAGGCGAAGTCAAACCGGCCATAGAGGGACGGATCGCCCCGCTTCCAGCTGTCGGCCACATAGTCCCGCATGGTCTCGGGAATATCGAGCTGTTCCATCAGCCGCTCGGACTGAACCGCCTCGTTGACCAGCTCCAGGCACAGGCCGTGCAGTTCCTCGGTCGGCGCCTCGATCCCATCCTCGATCTCGGCCAACGAAAAGGCATAGGCCGCCGTCTCGTCCCAATAGGGCTTGCCGTCGGTGTGGCGCCAGGTGAAGCCGAGTTCCTCGGCCTTGGCGTCCCAGTCGGTGCGGGGATCGAAGCGTAGACGCTCCATGGATCAGGCCGGGTCTTTGTCGGGGGTCGATTGGCCGATGCGCGGCGTGACCACGGTCACCTCCGGCTGGCTCAGGCGGGCCAGGACGTCGTCGGCCGAGGAATGTCCTGGCAGGATGCCGGCCTCGCGCAGCTTGGCGTCCAAGTCCGCGCCGGTGCGACGATCTTCCAGCGCCTGGCTGGCGTTCAGCTTCTCTTCCTGGATCGCCTGGCGCTGTTTGATGCGTTGCAGGCTGTCCGCCGCCGAGCCGATGCGCGACTGGGCGCCGGCCGAGTTCAGGGCGACCGACGTCTGGGCCTTCTGGACGGAATCGTTGACCTTGACGATGTCGATCTCGCGACGAAGCGTCTCGATCTTCTGGTCGGTCGAGGCGATGGCCGTGCGCAGGCGCGTCTCGGCCGTCTTCATGTCCTCGATCAGCGGACCGCGGCTGGTGATCTCGACCTCCAGCTCGGCGATGCGGCCGGCGACTTCGCGCGCCAGATCAGTCTTGCCCTGACCCAGGGCTGTGCGGGCCGAGCTTTCGTATTTGGCGATCTGGTCGCGGAAGCTGGCCATCTCGTTTTCGGCCATGCGGCGGCGCGCCACCAGGCCGGCCAGGTCATCGCGGGCCTTGCCCTGGGCGTTGTCGGCGTCGCGGATTTCCTGGTCGAGGATCTTCAGCGCATTGGCGTCGACGACGCCCTGGGCCGCATCGTGGGCCGAGCCGCGGAACAGGGCGGACAGTTTTCTGAGCATGGACATGGTCGGTCTTCCGGGATCAGGCGGCGTCGGCGCCGAAGGTTTCACGCAGTTCGGTGGCGTCGATCGCATTCTCGGCCAGGGTGCGCAGTTCGATCAGGATGGTCTGAAGCGTCGTCTTGCAAGAGAGTTCGCCCATCAGTTCATACACGTCTTCGCCGCCGACGTTGGTGATGGCGAAGTTGGACAGGGGCACCACGCGCTGGGCCTTCAGCAGAAACTCGTTGAAGGCGTGGCGATCCTTTTGCTCGGCGACGGGCCACAGCAGCACCGAACAGACGATCTGGGCGCCGCCGACGCTCAGATAGACCGGCAGGTCGCCATATTCGTGCATGGTCGCCAGCAGCACCGGCTCGGCGCCCTCGACCACGCGCAGGGTCATTTCGCCCTCGCGCAAAAGGGTGGAACCGTCCAGCGCCGACTTGATGGCGGGCACGGTCCAGGGGGTCTCGATCACGGCGTCCATTTGATGGTCGTCTCCAAGGGTGATGGAATCGGAAGTGGGGCGGCGCGGGCGCCCCGCAAGCTGCGGCCCGCGTGTTGAGTCGGTGACGATGGCGCGCACGGCCGCCTTGACGTCGTCGCGGGCGGCGGCCGGCACCCAAAGCTCCAGCTTGACCAGGCCCGCCTCACGGCGCGCCTGTCGCCACGCACGGATGCGGTCGTTGGCGGCGGACGAGGGCGATGTGTCGGTCGTCATATCGTTACATGAAACGCGTAACATGAACGCTTGACTTGACGCAAGATCGGACGGAATGTCGCGCCATGAACCGCCTCATTCGGTCGCATCGCTTCTGTTCGCTCGCCGTCGGCGCGCATCGGGCCTAGATAGTCGCCCATGTTCAAGAAGCTTTTCGGATCGTCGGAGAAGGCCGCGCCCGCCAATCGGCTGGCGACGGTGCGCAACATCACCGTGGGCCGCACCGTGTCGTTGGATCCGCTGGCCTGGCGCAGGCTGGGCGACGAGACGCATTTCACCCTGGATCGCGACGTGCTGGACATCTCGGCGCAGGGGTTGGTCAGCCTGGACAGCGGCCAGTTTGTCCATCGTTTCTACACCGACGACCACGTCATGCTTCAGGCCATGAGCGACGACGAGGCCGGGCTGGAATCCTACGACTTCAGCCTGTTCGTGCCCTGGACCTCGGCCTTTCCGCCGGGCGAGCGCGAACGCCGCATCTGGCGCGACCGACTGTCGGCGCCGGTCTTTCACGGCGCGGCCGAAGAGTTGCCCGACTATCCCCGCTTCTGGTTCGCCGAGAGCGACGCCATCCAGCCGCCAGTCACCCTGTGGGAGACGATCTGGGACGACCGCGCCGCCGCCACGCCCTATGCCAAGATCTTCCAGACCTGCATGTTGTATGCGCGCGAGTTGGGTGGCGGGCGCGAGCTGATGCTGGCCCTGGAGCAGCAGCCCGAGGGCGGCGAAACCACGCACGAAATCATGATCGGCATTCCGCTGGAAATGGCCGAGTTCCGCGCCTGAGCGCGCAATCCGAGGGGCAAGACCGATGTTCGACTGGTTCATTTTTCAGCAGGGGGCGATCGCCTTCCTGATCGCCTTCGCCATGGCGGGCGCCTTCACCCTGGCCTTCAAACTGATCTACCAGTGGGTCACGCCCTATCACGAACATACGCTGATCCGGGAAGGCAACACGGCCGCCGCCATCGCTCTGGGGGGCGCCCTGATCGGTTATGTTCTGCCTCTGGCCTCGGCCCTGTCGCACACTGTCAGCCTGATGGAGTTCGCAGCCTGGGCCCTTCTGGCCGGCGTGATCCAGATCGTCGTCTTCGTCGCCATCAGCCGCATGGCCTTCCGCAATCTGGTCGTCCGCATCGAGGCGGGCGAGATCGCCGCGGCCGTCTATCTGGCCTCCATCTCCATCTGCGTCGGCCTGCTCAACGCCGCCTGCATGACGTCGTGAACCCATGACCGACCCCAAAGACCTTTCCAAGACAGACACCATGCGCCGGCTGAAGCGCTCGCGCGTCCTGCACGTCAGCAGCCTGATGGCGACCGCCAGCTTCTCGCTGGCCGCCTGCGGTTCGCCCCAGCGCGTGCCGGCGCCCGAGCCCGAGCCGACCCTGGCCTATCAGTCGTTGGACGAGTGCAAGGCCGCCAACGACATTCCCGACAACGAATGCGACGCCGCCCTGACCAAGGCTCAGCAGGAGGCCGCCAAGACCGCGCCGCGCTACGCCACCCGCGAGGAGTGCGAGGGTCAGTGGGGACCGTCGCAGTGCCAGCCGAACAACAACGGTGGCTCCTTCTTCACCCCGCTGCTGACCGGCTTCATCGTCGGCCAGATGCTGAACGGCGGCGGCTATCGCGGCGGCGGACCGCTGTACCGCGACCGCGAGGGGCGGCTGTCGAACGGCTATGGCGGCGGCTACGCCTACCGCGACTATCGCACCGGCAAGACCCTGACCAACGCGCGCGAGCATGGTGACGTCGCCCGTCAGGCCCCGACGCGGGTGCAGAGCCGCACCACCGTCGTCTCGCGCGGCGGCTTCGGCGGCGGCGGCCGGGGCTACGGCGGCTGATACAGTTCTGGCGCCGGGCGCCGGTCTTCCCCTAATAGGGATCGCTCTCACGCTTCACGACAGACCGGACCGCCTCGCCTCATGACCGCATCGCCGCCCCCGAATGGAGGCTTGGACGTCGAAAGCTGGGGCGACCCCGAGGATCCCATCGTCCTGCTGATCGGCGCGCCCGAGCATCTGTCCGGCGACTGGCGCCGGTCGGTGCGCGCGCTGGTCGAGGCCGGCCGCCACGTCATGCTCGCAGCCGATTTTGATGAAGCGGACGACAGCTCCGCCGCCCTGCGTCGACTGCTGACCGAGCTTCCCTCTCGCCCGGCCATCGTCTGTTCCGACACGACTCTGGGCGCGGTCGCGCCTGCGCTCGCCGTCACCGGCCCGGCCCTGGCCAGCTGTCTGATGGTCGTCGCCGAAGGGCAGGGGGCTGTCTCGCCCGAGCTTGAGACACAGTTGGCCGGCGTCCCGATCCAGACGATTGCGCGAGCCGAGGCGTCCGACGCGGTCGAGGCCGAGAACGCCGCGCTCCTGGGCTTCCTCGAACGCCACGCCCCGCGCGACGCCCTGCATTATCAGGCCGGCTCCGACCCGCGCACCCTGCGCGACGCCCTGGGCTGTTTCGCCACCGGGGTCACGGTGGTCACGACCCTGGACGAGGCCGGACAGCCCGTCGGCCTGACCGCCAACTCCTTCTCCTCGGTGTCGCTGGACCCGCCGCTGATCCTGTTCTGCCTGGCCCGCTCGTCCACCAATGTCGACCGTTTCCGCCAGGCCGAACATTTCGCCATCAACGTCCTGCATATCGGCCAGCAGCCGACCTCCGGCGTCTTCGCCCGGTCCCAGGCCGACCGGTTCCAGGACGTGGCGTGGGAGACATGGGACACCGGCGCGCCCATCCTTTCGGGCGCCCTGGCCAGTTTCGAATGCGGAACCGAACAGATCGTCGAGGCTGGCGATCACCTAGTCATCATCGGCCGGGTCCGGCGCGCCCGGTTCGAGCCGCGCCGCGATCCGCTGCTCTATTTCCGGGGCAAGTATCGGCGGCTGCACTTTTCCTGACGCTTTGAATTGATCGGGCGGATCGCTATCTGTCCCCGCAAGCAAGAGGAACCGCTCCATGTCCGATCCCGTCGTCATCGTCTCCTACGCCAGAACCCCGATGGGCGGTTTCCAGGGCGCGCTGTCGGACGCCAAGTCCACCGACCTGGGCGCCGTGGCGGTCAAGGCGGCGCTGGAGCGCGCAGGGCTGGACCCGAACAAGGTCGAGCAGATCATCATGGGCTGCGTCCTGCCCGCCGGCCTGGGCCAGGCGCCGGCGCGTCAGGCGGGGATGGGGGCGGGCCTGCCCGTCACGACCGAGGCGACCACGATCAACAAGATGTGCGGCTCGGGCATGCAGGCGGCCATGATGGCGCACGACGCCCTGGCGGCCGGGTCCGCCGACGTGATCGTGGCGGGCGGCATGGAGTCCATGACCAACGCCCCGTATCTGATGCAAAAGCACCGCGGCGGCGCCCGCATCGGCCACGACGTCATTTCCGACAGCATGTATCTGGACGGGCTTGAGGACGCCTACACCCCCGGCAAGCTGATGGGTCAGTTCGCCGAGGATACGGCCAAGGTCTATCAGTTCACCCGCGAGCAGCAGGACGCCTACGCCATCGAAAGCGCCGGCCGGGCCAAGCGCGCCCAGGAATCAGGCGCATTCGACGCCGAGATCGCCTCGGTCGAGGTCAAGACACGCAAGGGCCCCGTCATCGTCGATCGGGACGAACAGCCGACCAGGTCCGACCCCTCCAAGATCCCCAATCTGAAGCCCGCGTTCGGAAAGGACGGCACCATCACCGCCGCCTCGGCCGCCTCGATCTCGGACGGCGCCGCCGCCCTGGTCATGATGCGCCAGTCGACGGCCCAGGCCCTGGGCCTGACGCCGATCGCCCGCGTGGTCAGCCAGGCCGCCCACGCCCACGAGCCGCACCTGTTCACCACCGCCCCGGTCTTCGCTCTGCAAAAGGCGCTGAAGAAGGCGGGTTGGAGCGCCGACGACGTGGATCTGTGGGAGGTTAACGAGGCCTTCGCTATCGTGCCGATGATCGCCATGCAGGAACTCGGCATCCCCCACGACAAGATCAACGTCAACGGCGGCGCCTGCGCCCTGGGCCACCCACTCGGCGCCTCCGGCGCTCGCGTCCTGACAACCCTCCTGTCCGCCCTCAAAGCCCACGGCAAGACCCGCGGCATGGCCGCCCTTTGCATCGGCGGCGGCGAAGCCACCGCAATGGGCGTGGAGTTGGTTTAGGGGAGGCGTTTAAGCGTTGGCGGCTGGTCAGCCCTGTCCCGCATTGGGCAGGCAGGTGGGGTCGGGCGCCAGCGTTTCTTCCGCCTTGAAGCCGCCCAAGCCATCGTTGGTCAGCCGCAGGGTGCTCTGCGCGTTATAGGAACCGCCGCTCAGAGCCTTGTCCGTAAAGCAGACGATGAAGCCTTCGGGCGTCCATCGAATAGTTCGCAAACCGACGATCCAGTCGCCGGGGCGTTCCAAGGTTACGCCGTCGTCGCGGGTCACAAGGCGGGCGAAGCCCCAATCGTGAGGACGCTTCAAGCCTTCGGTTCTGGCAGAGCCGGTCGAGTTGCGGAAAGAGGTCAGGTCCAGGCCGCTCAAAAGCCGCAGCGGCGTTAGGTCAGAAGGCGGTGGAGGAATCAGCGGCGCCCAACAGTCAAGCAGGGCGGCGACGGTGGCGTGGCCCCACTGGGCGAAAGCTCCGCCCTTGGCCGTGAGCTCGACGCTAGCGCCATCGCCCTGAAGCCCGGTGAACGTCACCTCCGTTGAAAAGCCGTCCTTCATCGTCGGTCCCATCGGAATGGGGTCTGACGCTACGGTCAGGGCGCGCGCCCGCAATGCTTGGCCGGATACGTTGCCGAACGCCAAGGCAGCGTCGCGAAGGGCCGGGCATTGATCCGAGGTGATACTATCGGTCCGGCCTTCGGATGTCCTCACAGCCCGCCAGGTCCGCATCTCTATCTCCCGCCGGTTTCGCCCGATGTGCGGTGTATCGGGTTCAATCACGATCTCATGCGGCAGCGTGTAATAGGGATCTCCTGTCACCCTAATCGTGGCTAGCGTGCCCGAAGTCTGCGCTCGTAAGGATCCCACGGCAGCGATGGCCGCCAAGGCGACGGCGAACGATGTGGAAAGCTTGATGACCATGGGGTGAGCGTGATCCGCATCGCGTCATTCTGCAATAGTGCAGACCATGCTCAAGCCGCGAACGCCGCCCGGATCGGCTGCACCGTCTGGTCGGGCCGCTTCACCGGCAGGTCGAAGCTGACGACCGTGCCGACGCCCGGCTGGCTTTCCATGCTCAGCTGACCGCCATGCATTTCGATCAGGGACTTGGTCAGGGCCAGGCCCAGGCCGGTGCCCTGGGTGGTCTTGGAATGCTGGCCCTCGACCTGTTCGAACGGGCGGGCGAGGCGCACCAGGTCTTCGGGCGCGATGCCGATGCCGGTGTCGGCGCAGGCGACGCGGACGCGGTCCTCGCCCTGCGCGCCCACGAAGGGTTTCAGCGACACGACGATGGAGCCGCCCTCCGGCGTGAACTTCACCGCGTTGGAGATCAGGTTCAGCATCACCTGTTTGACGCCGCGCTGATCGGCCTCGATGTCGGGCAGGTCGCCGGCCTCGACCGCGATCTTCAGGCCCGCTTCCTGCACCTTGCCGCGCATCAGCCGCACCGCGTCCTCGCACACCTCGCGCAAGGACACCGGCTCATAGTGCAGGGTCATCTTGCCGGCCTCGATCTTGGCCATGTCCAGCACGTCGTTGATCAGGCTGAGCAGGTGTTGGCCGGACTTCAGGATGTCGCCGGCGTAGCCCTTGTATTTGTCGTTCAGCGGCCCGAACAGCTCGCTGGCCATGATCTCCGAGAAGCCGTTGATGGCGTTCAGCGGCGTGCGCAGCTCGTGGCTCATATTGGCCAGGAACTCGGACTTGGCCTGGTTGGCGGCCTCGGCCCGGGTCATGGCGACCTCGTATTTGCGCGCCAGCAGCGACAGCTTCTCCTGGCTGGACTCCAGCTGATCGACGGTGGCCCGCAGATCGTCGGCGGCGCGGCGGCGCTCGGCCTCCTGGCGTTTGATCGCGGTGATGTCGGCGGCGGTGACGACCGAGCCGCCTTCGGAGGTGAACCGCTCGGACAGTTGCAGCCAGCGCCCGTCGTTCAGCTCGACTTCGCGCAGGCCCGCACGACCGCTGGCCGGACGATGTTCGGCCTTGATGGCCAGGCCGGCGATCCGGTTCAGCTCGTCCTTCATGGCGCCGCGCCGCACCACGCCGTGATCGAAGCCGAAGGCGTCCTCGAACGCCTGGTTCCACAGGATCAGCCGCCCCTGACGATCGAACAGGACGAAGGCCTCGGAGATGCTCTCCACCCCGTCGCGCAGCCGGCTTTCGGCGGCCTGGGCGGCGGCCTTGGCGCGGCGGGCCTCGGTGATGTCCAGCGCGACGCCCAGGATGGCGGAAAAGCCCATGTCGCCGCGCTCGCCGCGCGCCTGGCCCCGCGCGTCGATCCACCGCGCCCGCCCGTCCGGTCCCGCCACCGGGAAGGTGATCTCAAAGGCGCCATAAGCCGCCGCCTGGCGCAGGGCGTGGCGGAAATCTTCCTGAAAGCGGGGATGGACGCAGCCGATCACATCCTCGGCGTCGGTCACACCGCCGCGCGAAAAGCCCAGCAGGGCGGCCATATAGTCCGACAGCGATACCTCGCCCTTGGCCAGATCCCACTCCCACACCCCGCACCGCGCGGCTTCGACGGCGATGCGGAACCGCTTTTCGGTGGCCACCCGTTCGCGGTGCTGGCGCGTCTGGCGCAGGCCATAGAGGACGAACAGGACCACGACCCCGACCCCCAGCAGCAGCGGCGCGAGCACCACCCAGGCGTCGTCGAAGACGGAGGCGGTCGTCCCTTCCGAGATCGCGACCGCGTACGGACCACCCGCGCGGGCCTGAGCGGCCGCAGCGAGGCCGGCCTGGCCCCCCAGCGTCAGGGCGCGCGGTTCGGCCTGGTCGACCAAGGCCGAGGCATCGATGCCGATCAGGGTGCGGATGGGTTGGCCGATCTCGGCGGCGCGTGCGGAGGCCAGCACCACGCCGCCCGCCGACACGATCCGCGTCTCGCCGCCTTTCGGCAGGACCGGCGCGATCCGCGCCTCCAGCCTCAGACCGTCGGCATTGGCCTGGCCGACGACGACCGACCCTTCGCCCTTGGCGGCCTGCACCGTCTCGCCGGGACCGACCAGGGTGAAGGCGACCTTGGGCGCGGCGGCCTGCGCGGCTTCGACGACCTCTATGGGCGCGCGGTTGGCGGCTATGGCGGAGCGGCCCGCGGCCAGGCCCGCATCGGCCGACTGGATCAGCACCGCGGTCTGGCTGGCGACCAGTTCAGCGTTCAGCTTCAGATTTTCGGCTTCCAGGCGGCTGATTTCGCGGGTCGGCCGGCTGAACTCGCGCGACGCCATCAGGGCATAGGCGGCCGCGATCAGCGCAAGGACCAGGACGGCGATCCGCAACCAGGCGGGCGCGCCGGCGGCGCGGTCGGAGGCGCGACGCCCCGACCGATTTTCCCGCCGCTCCTCGTCCCGCAAGCCCCGACCCTCCGACAAACACTTCGTTGCGGGAATCTAGGCTGCGTCGCGGATTCGTGTCGAGGCTCGGCGCGCGCTTTTAACGGGTTTTTAAGCGGCGGCGACCGGCGACAGCAGGCGGTCGGGCGCGGGCTCCAGCACTCGCGTCACCCCATGCAGCACATCACGCGCCTGTCGGGCCAGGGTCAGGACGGCCGGCGGCGCATCGTCCGGCGTCTCGGCGACCAGATCCACCAGATCCTGGGCCACGCGCATCAGCTGCGGCGCGGCGGCGATCAGGCGGGCCTGAAACTCGATATGCTGGGGATCGCGGTCGTATTCGGCGCCCGGTACGCGCCAACCGCCCCAGTCCGCCCGATCGGTGACGACAACCGGATAGGTGCCGGGGTGGGGGTGATGCAGGCAATCCTCGGGCAACTGCCATTTGTTGCGCGCGCGCAGCAGCCGCCACTCGCCCAAGCCCTGGTCCGAGGCCGGATCGTCGGTCGCCAGCAACAGTTCGTTGGCGGTGAACTCGCGCCCCAGCCCGACGTCATAGGTGACGCGCACGGGCTCCTCGAACCCCTTGGCCCAGACGGGCTGGACCTGTTCGATAAAGGCCCAGGCGCCGACGCACTCGACCCAGACCTTCTGACCCTTCTGGAACTGCGCGCGCGCCATGCCATCCTCCGATATCCGAAGGAACAGCATGAACGACGATCCTTGACGCCCGGTGTCGGGGCGCGGTTACGCAGGTCTTAACGCGAGATGCTTTCCAGCGTCTCGCCGGCGTATTTCTCCTTCACCCGCGTGGACAGGTCGCCCAGCGAGACCACGCCGACCACGCGGCCATGTTTGTCCACGACGGGGGCGCGACGGATCTGCTTGGCGCCCATCAGGTCCAGCACGACCTTCAGGTCGTCGGTGTCCAGCACCGTCTGCGGATCGCGGGTGATGAACTCCACCACCGAGGCGCTCGAGGCGGCGCCCGTCGCCAGGGCGCGCACCACGATGTCGCGGTCGGTGATGGTGCCGATCAGCTGATCGCCGTCCGCCACGGGCACGAAGCCGAAGCCGCCCTTGGCCATGCGGCTGGCCACGTCCTGGATGGTGTCGGCGGGGCGGGCCAGGTGCACGTCCTTGGTCATCACGTCGCGGATCTTCATGGCGGGTTTCCTTGGTTGAAGCGTTGCGCTGGAAAACCCGCCGCGAGCGTGGCGGTTCCGGTCAGGGCGTCCGCATCGGGGGAAGGCCCTGGGCCGCCCGCACCAGCTGAACGAACTCGGCGCGGTCGCCATAGGGGTCTTCGCCCCTGGCCCCTTGCGCCTGATCGATGATGCGGTCCCAGCCATAGTCGGCCGTCATCCACGGATCGCCCCGCAGCTTCTGACCGAAGCCGGCGACCGCGATGGCCCAGCGCGTGGCTTCGGGCGGCTGGGCGCTGACCGGCCCGCCCGCGCGATTGGTCAGCGGTTGCTGGATCAGCTCCGAGCGGCTCTGGCCCGGCTGTTTGTAGCGCACCTGGATGAAGCCGATCTCGCCGTTCGGATCGCCGCCGCCGACCCCGATGCGGTTGTCGGGATAGCGCCGATCGGGGATCTGCGTCGGGCCGCCGACGGGGGTGATTTCGTACAGGGCCGTGACGCTGGCGCCCGATCCGACCTCGCCCGCATCGACCTGGTCGTTGTTGAAGTCTTGCTCATTCAGCAGCCGGGTCTCATAGCCGATCAGCCGCCATTCGGCGACGCGGGCGGGGTTGAACTCGACCTGGATCTTGACGTCGTCGGCGATGGGGAAGGCGCCCTTGTCGAAGGCCGGTCCGAACAGCCGGCGCGCATCCCTCAGGTCCCCGACATAGGCCGCGACCCCATTGCCCGCCTGGGCGATGGTCTGCATCCGCGCGTCCTGATAATTCCCGCGCCCGAAGCCGTAGACCGACAGATAGATGCCGGTCCCGCGCTTTTCGGCGACATAGTCCTCCAGCCGCTTGTTGTCGGTCACGCCGACGTTGAAGTCGCCGTCGGTGAACATCAGGATGCGGTTGACCTTGTCGCGGGCGAAGTTCGCCTGGGCCTGATCATAGGCGTTGGTCATGCCGGTCGCCCCGGCCGTGCCGCCCGAGGCCTTCAGGCTGGCGACCGCACAGCGCATCTTCAGCTTTTCGTCGCCCTTGGTCGGCTGCAGGGTCGTGCCGGCGCCTTCCGCGTAATAGGTGACGGCCACGGTGTCCTGCGGCCTCAGCCGATCGATGGCCAGATTCATCGCCTTCTTGGCCAGATCCAGCTTGTCGGGGCTGCCCATCGAGCCGGAGACGTCGACCAGGAAGGTCAGGTTCAGCGGCCGCTGCTCGCCCGCCGGCAGTTCATAACCTTGCAAACCGATGTGCACGATCTGACGCCCGTCAGCCCAGGGCGAGGCCGCGACCGCCGTAGTGATGGCGAAGGGCCGGCTCTGGCTGGTCGGCCGGACATAGTCATAGTCAAAGGCGTTGATCAGCTCCTCCACCCGCACCGCATCCTTGGGCGGCGCACGACCCTCGTCGATGAAGCGCTTCACATTCGAATAGGACGCCGTGTCCACGTCGATGGAGAAGGTCGACACCGGCTGATCGCTGGTCCGCTTCACCGGATTGGGCGTCGCATCCGGATAGCGTTCGGTGTCGACAGGGGGCGGCGTCATCATGCCGGGCGACGTCGGGGCGCCTGGTGATCGCGTGATCCGGGAGGCTGTGACGACAATATCTTGGGCCGCCGTCGATGACGGCGCGGGGGCAGGCGATGGAGGGGGCGGCGGCGGCGGTGGAGGAGGCGGCGGAGGCGGCGGTGGCGGTGGCGGTGGGGCACCGTAGGGGACGCGATCTTCCTTGCGGGTCGGCGTGATCCTCACCGGCGGCGTCGGCGGACCGGCGCGCGGCGCGGGTGGTGCGACGACAGGCTCAGGCGATCCCAACTCAAAGCCAAGAGGCCGGCACGCCGCCGGCGTCGGCTCGCCATCCAGCGGCTTGGCCAGGGCGACGCTCGGCACGGCGACCGGCGGCGCGGCGAACGACAGGCTCAGAACGGACAGCGCCGCCATCTTGATGATGCGGGACATGGCTTCCTCCGGTTGTTGTCTTGACGCCAGTCGCGGGTCGTCATGGGGCGAAACTGTGGCGCCAAATCCCCCTCGACGCACGATGATCTTTCAGCGTGTCTTTCGTGTCCTCTCGCAATCGTCGCTCAGGACCTCCACAATAGAGGCCAAGCTTGGGGGAATGCGATGGCTGAGGCGACGACGGGACTGGATCTGGGCGCGGCGGCCGCTCTGCTGGCCGCGGGCGTGCTCGCCGTCCCGGTGTTCAAGCGCATCGGCTTGGGATCGGTGCTTGGCTATCTGGCGGCGGGCCTCGCCATCGGTCCCTTCGGTCTGAAGCTGTTCCGCGAGCCCGAGACCATCCTGCACGTCGCCGAGTTCGGCGTGGTCATCTTCCTGTTCATCATCGGGCTGGAGATGCGGCCCAAACGGCTTTGGGGACTGCGCAAGGAAATCTTCGGCCTCGGCGCGGCCCAGGTGCTCTTCTGCGGCCTGATCCTGACTCTGACCGCGATGCTGGCCGGCTTCTCCGCACCCGTCGCCTTCGTCGGCGCCATGGGCTTCGTCCTGTCGTCCACCGCCGTCATCATGCAGATGCTGGAAGAGCGCGGCGAAATCGCGGGCGGGCCGGGCCAGCGGGCGGTCTCCATCCTGTTGCTCGAAGACCTGGCCATCGTGCCGCTCCTGGCCATCGTCGCCGTCCTGGCCTCGGTGCTGGGCGTGGCGAACGAACAGGCGCCGCCCCTTTGGCAGACCGTCGGCTTCGCGGTCGCGGCGGTCGGCGGGGTGCTGCTGGCCGGCAAATATCTGGTCAATCCGGTCTTCCGCCTGCTGGCTCAGTACGGCGGACGCGAGGTGATGACGGCGGCGGCCCTGCTGGTGGTGGTCGGCGCCGCCTGGGCCATGTCCCTGGGCGGCCTGTCCATGGCCATGGGCGCTTTCCTGGCCGGGGTCCTGCTGTCGGAATCGACCTTCCGTCACCAGCTGGAGGCCGACGTCGAGCCGTTCCGCGCCATCCTTTTGGGCCTGTTCTTCCTCAGCGTCGGCATGTCGCTGGACGTGTCGGTGGTCGTCGCCGACTGGCGTCTGGTGCTGGGCGGGGTCGTGGCCTTCATGCTGGTCAAGGGCGTGGGCATCTATGCCGTCGCGCGCCTGTTCAAGGCCTCGCACCATGAGGCGGTCGAGCGCGCGGGCCTGTTCGCGCAAGGCGGCGAGTTCGCCTTCGTCCTGTACGGCGCCACCGTCGCCGCCGGCCTGTTCGACGCGCGCATCGGGGCGATGATGTCGGCGGTGGTCATCCTGTCGATGGCCCTGACGCCCCTGACCTCGCTGCTGATTGCACGGCTGTCGCCCAAGCCGGTCCAGGACGCCGAAAGCGCCGAGGGCGTGGACTTCGCCAAGGACCTGCGCGGCCAGGTGCTGATCATCGGCTTCGGCCGTTTCGCCCAAGTCGTGTCCCAACCCCTGCTGGCCCGCGACGTCGACGTGTCGATCATCGAGAACGACGTGGAGATGATCCAAGCCGCCTCCCAGTTCGGATTCAAGGTCTACTACGGCGACGGCACCCAGCTGCACACCCTGCGCGCGTCAGGCGCGGAGGAGGCCGAGATGGTCCTGGTCTGCGTCGACAAGCCCGAGGCCGCCGACCGCATCGTCGAACTGGTCAAGTCGGAGTTCCCGACCACCCGGATCATGGCCCGCGCCTTCGACCGAGGGCATTCGATGCGCCTGATCCAGGCCGGCGTGGACTACCAGATCCGCGAGACCTTTGAGTCGGCGCTCAAGTTCGGCGAGCGCGCCTTGGTCGAACTGGGCTTGGACGAGACCCTGGCGGCCGAGACCATCGGCGACGTGCGCCGTCGCGACGAGGCCCGTCTGGACCTGCAGCTGACCGGCGGGCTCAAGGCCGGTCGCCAGCTGATGCGCGGCAATATGCCGACGCCCCAGCCCGCCCCCTACATCAAGCCCCGTCGCGAAGGCCGTCTGCTGAACGAGGACGAGGCGGGTCCGGCCGCGCCGGACACCCGGCGCGAGCCCGCCGACACCTGATCTCTACAGGCTGGCGCCCTTCTCCAGACGCGCGCCGGCCAGTTGCGCCTTGGCCTGAAGATAGGGCGTTGCGGACACCAGCTGCGAGATGGCGTTGAAGCGCTCGGTCGTCAGGCCGGATGTCTCGACCGCCGCTGTCAGTCTGGCGCTCTGTTCGGGCGTCGCCTGGTTGTTCTGCACCTCGGCCGTGACGGCGCGGATCTGCGTCATGGCGGTGACGAAGCGGTTCAGTTCGTCATCGGTCACGGCGGCGGCCGGCGTGCCGGGCGCGGGCGGCGTGGCGTTCACCACTCGAATGCGCGCGGCCAGGGCCGGATCGGCGGCGACGGCGTTGGACAGGGTGTTGAAGCGCGTCACCTCCAGCCCCGAATCCTGCACTGCGGCGGCCATCTGCGCCTGCTGTTCCGGCGTCGGCTGGGCGCCGTTCAGCGTGTCGCTGACGGCTCTCACCTTCGCCATGGCGTCGTCGAACTTCTTCAGCTCGTCATCGGTGAAGGTGGTCGAGCCGGCCATCGGCGCGGCCGTCGGCGTCTGCGATGTGGTTGATGCGTCTTGGGCGTGAGCGGTCGCGGCGCTCGCAAGAACGGCGACGGAAGCAAGAAGGGCGATGCGGGGCGTGCGCATGGAAATGTCCTTTCGGTCTGGCGTCCACTTAGAGGGGCCGTCCGACGACGGCGACGACGCAATCACGTCATCGCTCCCCAGGAGCGTGGAGCCTGAAACAGACGAAGGGGGAGCCTTCATAACCTAGGCGCCGATGCGCCTCACACCACCCCTTGGACGCTGGAGGCGCGATCAAGGATGCGTTAGACGGGCGTGATCCTTGTTGAGGTTTGCCCATGAAACGTCTCGCCATCGCCGCCCTGGCCCTCGTCGCGGTCGCCGCGCCGGCTGTCACCGTCACCGCCTGGGGCAACACCGGCCACCGCCTGATCGGCGTGGCGGCGATGCGGGCCCTGCCGGACGACCTGCCCGCCTTCCTGCGCACCCCGGCCGCCATTGCCGACGTGGGCGAACTGGCGCGCGAGCCCGACCGCTGGAAGGGCGCCGGCCAGCCGCACGATCGCGAGCGCGACACCGCCCACTTCGTCGACCTGGACGACCAGGGGCGCGTCTACGACCAGCGCGGCATGAGCCTCCACGACCTGCCGCGCCTGAAGTCCGAATATGACGCCGCCCTGACCAAGGCCGGTCTGGACGTCAACGACGCCGGCTATCTGCCCTACGCCATGATGGACGCCTGGCAGCAGCTGGGCCGCGACTTCGCCTATTGGCGCGTGCTGAACGCCGCCGAGAAGCGCGAGACCAATATGGAGCGTCAGGCCTGGTATCGCGCCGACCGCATCCGCCGCGAGGCCCTGATCCTGCGCGACATCGGCGTCATGGGCCACTACGTCGGCGACGGCTCGCAACCGCATCACACCAGCATTCACTACAACGGCTGGGGCGACGTCCCGAACCCGGAAGGCTTCACCAACTCGCGCCAGACCCACGCCGTGTTCGAGGGCGAGTTCACCAACCGCGTCGCCCGACTGGACGCCGTCGAGGCCGCCATGCCGGCCGCCAAACTAGACGGGTTCGACGTCAAGGCGCGTACCGTCTCCTATCTGACCACGACCCTGGCCACGGTGATCCCCTTCTATCGCCTGGAAAAGGCCGGCGGCTTCCGTGACGCCGACCCGCGCGGCGCGGCCTTCGTCAACGAACGTCTTGGCGCGGGCGCCGGCGAACTGCGCGACTTCATCGTCGCCGCCTGGACCGCATCCGGCAGCGCCTCCATCGGCTGGCCCGCCGTCAAGGTCGCCGAGGTCGAGGCCGGAACCACCGACCCCTGGATCGCCATGGTGGGCGAGGACTGATTGCGTTGTCCGAGCTGACACCTCCCGCCGTCATCCTCGACAAGTCGCAGATGGCCGAGAACATCGGCGCCGTGGCGCGGGTGATGGCCAACTTCGGCTTGTCGGACCTGCGCCTGGTCAGTCCCCGCGACGGCTGGCCCCAGGAGCGGGCTTGGGCCACGGCTTCGGGCGCCGATTGGGTGCTGGACGGGGTGCGGGTGTTCGACAGTGTCGCCGAGGCCATCGCCGACCTGAACACCGTCTTCGCCACGACCGCCCGCCCGCGCGAGACGCGCCAGCCCGTGCGCACGCCGCGCGAGGCCAGCCGCGTCCTCTATGACGACACGGCCTCGGGCATGAAGACGGGCCTCTTGTTCGGCGGTGAGCGCGCCGGGCTGGAAACGACCGACATCGCCCTGTGCGCCGGCATCGTCACCATTCCGATCGACCCGAAGCACCACTCGCTGAACCTGGCCCAGGCCGTGGCGATCAACGCCTATGAATGGCGCACCCTGATCCTGGACGCCCCGCCGCCGCGCTTCCGCGACAGCGAACCGCCGGCGTCGAACGAGCTGCTGATCGGCATGTACGAGCACCTGGAGGAAGAGCTGGAAAACGGCGGCTTCTTCTATCCGCCCGAGAAGAAGCGCTCGATGAGCCAGAACCTGCGCGTCATGCTGGGCCGCGCCGCCTTCTCGGAGCAAGAGGTCGCCACCATGCGCGGCGCCATCCACGCCCTGTCGCGCGGTCGCGGCCGGGTCCTTGCCAAGCTGGCGGCCGAACGCGCGGCCAAGGCCGACGCTGCTAAGCCGGAGTGAAAACCCTGCTGATCTATCCGCTGGCGGCCCTGGCGGAGATCGGCGGCTGTTTCGCCTTCTGGGCCTGGCTGAAGTTGGATCGTTCACCCCTGTGGCTGGCGCCCGGCGTCGCCTGCCTGATCGCCTTCGCCTGGCTCCTAACCCTGGTCCCCAGCGACGCGGCGGGCCGCGCCTTCGCGGCTTACGGCGGCGTCTATATCTGCGCCTCCCTCATCTGGATGGCGCTGGTCGAGAAGACCCCGCCGGATCGCTGGGACATCCTGGGCGGCCTTGTCTGCCTGGTCGGCGCCGGGCTCATTCTGCTCGGCCCGCGCGGCTAACCTGCTTCGGCTTGGCTTGGCCGCCCTGATCCTCTATTCTGGCCCCAGCCATCAGGTCGCCCAGTGCGGCCAGGCCGGCGCGCCGAGTTTGGTTTGCGAATCCGGTCCGACGCCCGTCGATAACCTGGCGTCACGACGAAACTTCCGTTCGATTGGAGGCCGCCGTGGCGCGCAAACTGACACTTGATTTCCTCAAGACCGAGGCCGCATCCGGCTCGGCGCTGGCGCTGGCCGCCATTGCCGCCGTGGCGATCGCCAACTCGCCCTGGTCGGCCGATTATTTCGCCTGGCTGAAGAGCTACCACGTCTTGCAGATCGGCCCGATCCGGCTGGAGGAGACGATCTCCGACTGGATCAAGGAAGGTCTGATGGCGATCTTCTTCCTCGTCGTGGGGCTTGAGATCAAATACGAGATCGTGCGTGGCGAACTCAGCGACCCGAAGAAGCTGGCGACGCCGGTGCTGGCGGCGCTCGGCGGCATGGCGGGGCCGGCGGCGGTCTATCTGCTGCTCTCCGGCGCCATCGGGGCGCCCCATGCGGGCTGGCCCATTCCGCTGGCGACCGACATCGCCTTTGCGCTGGCCATCTTCGGCTTTGTCGGCAAGGGCTTGCCCTCGTCGTTGCGGGTCTTCCTGCTGACCCTGGCCATCGTCGACGACCTCGGCGCCATCGCCCTGATCGCCGTGCTGTTCAGCGAGGGCGCGAACTGGACGCCGCTGTTCTGGGCGCTGGGCGCTCTGGCTGTCGGCGCGGTCGCGGCGCACCGCATCCGCATCCCCGCGCCCTTCTGGGTGCTGGGGTTCGCCCTGGTCTGGTATCTGACCGTGCTGTCGGGCCTCAGCACCTCCCTGACCGCCGTGGCCTTCGCCATGATCGTGCCGATCAAGGGGCGCGCCGAAGACGGTCAGAGCCCGCTGAAGGAGGCGATGCACGATCTGCATCCGTGGAACGCCTTTTTGGTCCTGCCGCTGTTCGCCTTCGCAAAGGCGGGCGTCTCCTTCGCCGGCCTGTCGATGGAGCAGGCGTTCGCGCCCCTGGTCATCGCCATCGCCTTGGGCCTGTTCTTCGGCAAGCAGATCGGCGTCCTGGGCGCCGCCTGGCTGGCCTCGGCGCTGAGGATCGGCGCGCGGCCGACGGGCGCCAGCTGGCTGCAAGTCTATGGCGTCTCCCTGCTGTGCGGGGTTGGCTTCACCATGAGCCTGTTCATCGGCGTCCTGGCCTTCCCTGGCGCGGTCGATTCGCCCGAGCAGGTCGAGGTCAAACTGGGCGTTATCGGCGGCTCGATCCTGTCGGCGATCGCGGCGGCCCTGGTGCTGGGTTTCGCCGGTCGGGCCCGCCAGGTGGATCCCGCCGCCCTGCACCCTGAGGTCGAGCCTCTGGGACCAAAAGACGGGCAAAAACTGACCTAGCGTCAGCGTTTTCTGTCGCTTCCCTGACACACAAAGGCGAATCCGCGGCGAAAAATCGTCGCGGCGAACAACGCTCGCTTGTCGGTCGGCCCGAACCGCGCTTAGCCTGTCCCTAACGAATGATCCCCCACGTAGGGGACGTCGAGGGAACAGGAAACGCTGCGATCGCCACTGGCGTCGCGGCTTCAGCCGGGAGGACGCCTATGCGCCGCAATCTTCAACTCAGGACCACTGTGTCCGCCGCCGTCATGGGCGCCGCTGTCATGGGATTCGCCGGCGCCGCCGCCGCGCAGGAAGCCCCGGCGACCGTCGACGACATCATCGTCACCGCCCAGAAGCGTGAGCAGAGCCTGCAGGACGTGCCGATCGTGGTCACGACCCTGTCGCAGGAAATCCTGGACGGCGCGGGCGTGCAGGACATCAAGGATCTGCAGATCCTGACGCCGGGCATGACCGTCACCTCGACCCAGTCGGAAGCCTCGACCACCGTTCGCATCCGCGGCGCCGGCACCGTCGGCGACAACCCCGGCCTGGAAAGCTCGGTCGGCGTCGTGATCGACGGCGTCTATCGCTCGCGCAACTCGGTCGGCTTCGGCGACCTGGGCGAACTGAGCCGCATCGAGGTCCTGAAGGGCCCGCAAGGCACCCTGTTCGGCAAGAACACCTCGGCCGGCGTCATCAACATCATCACCGAGCGCCCCTCGTTCGATCCCTCGATCGCGGGCGAACTGACCGGCGGCAACTTCGGCGCCATCGGCGGTTCGGTTTCCGTCACCGGCGGCCTGACCGACCAGATCGCCGGCCGCCTGTTCGTCGCTCACCGCGAGCGTGACGGCTTCTACGACGTCAACAACGGCGACGGACCCAACACCCGCAAGGACGACCAGACCCAGGACTACTGGACCACGCGTGGTCAGCTGCTGATCCTGCCCAGCGACGACGTCTCGGTGCGCCTGATCGCCGACTACACCAAGCGCGAGGAATACTGCTGCGTCGCCGTGCAGACGCGCGTCGGCCCGACCCAGGCCTTCATCGCCGCGCTGACGGCGCCGAACGGCCCAGGCCAGCGTCCGCCGGTCGCCGGCTTCGGCACGGTGCCTTTCTCGCGCCTGGCCTATTCCAACCGCGAGACGCCGCAAGAGATCGAGGACATGGGTCTGTCGGCGGAAGCGACCATCGACTTCCCCAGCATCAACGCCACCCTGACGTCGCAGACCTCGTGGCGCGACTGGTCGTTCCAGCAAGGGATGGACCTGGACTACACCGGCGCCGACATCCTGTACCGCGCCAACGACGGGTCGAACGGCTACGGCGTCGACAACCTGACGCAAGAGTTCCGCCTGGCCGGCACCTCGGACAAGCTGGACTGGCTGGTCGGTCTGTTCGCCACCAAGGAAGGCGTCTATCGCGACGACAGCTATGTCTATGGCTCGGACTACAACGCCTTCGCCTCCCTGCTGCTGACGGCCTCGCTGCCGGCGGCCGTGGGCGGCCCCAGCCCCTCGCGCCTGGGCTGCTTCACCAATCCAAACGGCTTCCTGGTCGGCACCGCCGGCGCGGCCGCGGGCCAGCCGCTGTGCGTGATCGGCGCGGTGCCGCCCAGCGCCGCCGCCCCGACCTTCGGCGTCGGCAAGGCCTATGAAGACCACTATTCCCAAAAGTCGGAATCGGTCGCCGTGTTCACCAACAACACCTATCGGGTGACCGAGGCCTTCGATATCAATCTGGGTCTGCGCTACACCTACGACAGCAAGCGTCTGTTCGGGATTCAGGACAACCTGGGCACCAACGGCGCGGCCTGCGGCGGCGCCCTGGCCAATCAGAACCCGGCCAACCGCACCGTGTCGCCGATCCCCGGCACCGCCAACGTCGCCACGCCGGCCGCTGCGCTCGGCCTGCTGTGCCTGCCTTGGTCCAACCCGCTGTATGATGGTCGCCGGATCCAGGAGAAGTTCAGCGACACCGACCTGTCGGGCACGATCAAGGCGTCCTACCGCTTCAATCCGTCGATCATGGTCTATGGCTCGTACGCGCGCGGCTACAAGGGCGCGGGCTACAATATGGACCGGGTGCAAACGGGCGTGACGCCGGATGCCTCGCTGTTCTTCAAGGCCGAGACCGTCGACAGCTATGAAGCGGGCGTCAAGACGACCCTGTTCGACCGCACCATGCTGCTGAACGTCACCTACTTCGATCAGAAGTTCGAGAACTTCCAGCTGAACACCTTCCTGGGCACCGCCTTCGTGGTCGAATCGATCCCGGAACTGACCTCGCGCGGCGTCGACGCCGATATGGTCTGGTTCACCCCGGTCGAGGGCCTGAGCTTCCAGGGCGGCGTGACCTACACCGACGCCAAATACGGCCAGTTCGGCGCCGGCGACCTGTCCAGCCCCGGCCGCTTCCCGCAGCTGTCGCTGCTGCCGGGCGCGCGTGCGTCCTTCGCTCCGGAATGGTCGCTGACCGGCGCCCTGGCGTTCGACCGCGAACTGGGCGGCGGCCTGCGCGGCGGCTTCAACCTGTCGGCCAAATATTCGACCGAATACAACACCGGCTCGGACCTACTGCCGTACAAGAACCAGGACGCCTTCACCGTCGTCAACGGCCGGGTCTCGATCGGTTCGGCGGATGAGCGCTGGACGCTGGAGGTCTGGGGCCAGAACCTGCTGGAAGAAGAATACACCCAGGTCGGCTTCGCCGCGCCGCTGCAGGGTACGGCCTTCACCAACACCACGACGCCGCAAGCCAACGGCACCTTCTACAACCAGGCCACCGACACGGCGACCTACAACGCCTACCTCGGCGCCCCGCGCACTTACGGCGTGACGCTGAAGGTCAAATACTGATCGCCGGCCTTCGAGGCTGACCGACCAAGGGCCGACCGGGAGACCGGCCGGCCCTTTTCTGTGCAATCAAGCCCCTGGGCGGGTGCGACCTCGCGTTGTCACAGCAGGCTCTCCTTATCGACTTCTCGCCGATCGACCGGTTTCCCTCGTCAAGCCATGCTGGACGCGGACGTTCCACTGCCCGATACAAGGCTTTGTCGACGCATTGCGTCCATTGAGGAAGCGAATGCGTCATCAGAAGTTTCGAACGCCCGTCTGGCGCGGTTATGCCTTCGCAATAGCCGCCTGGCTGGTCGCCTTCGCCATTCGCTATGGCCTGGCGCACTGGTTTCCGCCGGGCTTTCCCTATCTGACCTTTTTTCCGGCCGTCGTGCTGGTCGCCTTCTATGCGGGCCTGCGCCCGGCGGTCCTGACAGCGACCCTGTCGGGGTTGTCGGCCTGGTGGTTCTGGATCGGCCCGGCTGGGTTCGACCTCAGCGTCGCGACCTTCGTCGCCATCGGCTTCTATGCCTTCGTCGTCGCCGTCGACATCTTCTTCATCGTCGGCATGGACAAGGCGTCAGGAAAGTTGGCGCGCGAAGTCGAGCGCAACGCTGCGCTCGCGGAAAGCCGCGACATTCTGCTCAGAGAAGTGCAGCACCGGGTGTCGAACAATATTCAGGTGGTCAGCGCCTTGTTGAGCCTGGAGGCGCGCGCCGCCGCCGACCCAGGCGCCAGAAAGGCTTTGGCCGACGCCTCGTCCCGCACGGGTCTGGTGGCCCGCATCCAGCGCAGTCTGGCCGACGCAGACCAGAAGAACACCGCTTTTCAGGATTTGGCGCGATCGATCGTCGACGATGCGCTGACGGCGGCCGCGCGTGACGACGTGATTGTCTCCATCTCCAGCGGCGACGTGGTTCTGTCGGCCGAGGAGGCCACGCCCGTGGTCCTGATCATGCTGGAGTGCGTCAACAACGCGCTGGAGCACGCCTTTCCCGACCGGCCAGGCCGGATCACGATCGATCTGTGCGACGACGGGGCGGTTCGCACGCTGACGGTCGCCGACGACGGCGTGGGGGTTACTGAAGCGGTGAGCGGCGAACCGACGAGCCTGGGTCTTCGGATTACCACGGCCCTGGCGCGACAGCTCGGCGGACAGTGGTCGCTGCGGCCTGCAAGCCCCGGCGCATTGGCGCGGCTGTGCTGGCCCAGTGCCTCAGCAACGCCATAGACTGCTAGGCTACACAGCGTCCAAAAAAGGCCCGGTCGGATCGCTCCGCCGGGCCTTGGTCGTTTCAGCCGTGGGCGCGTCAGGCTGGACGATCCTCCGCCGCGGGCTCCTCGTGCCCGTGCTGGCCGTGGAACATCTTGTCCAGTCGGCCTTCCAGGCGGCGCTTGACCCCGTCGATCAGGCTGAACACCACCGGCACGAACAGCAGCGACAGGGCGGTCGAGGTAATCAGCCCCCCGATGACCGCGATGGCCATGGGCGAGCGGAAGGCGGTGCCTTCGCCGAACGCCGCCGCGATCGGCAGCATCCCCAGCCCCATCGCCATCGTCGTCATGATGATCGGCCGCGCCCGCTTGTGGGCGGCGTCCATCAGGGCGTCGTGTCGGCCCATCCCCTTCTCCATCGCCAAGATGGCGTAGTCGACCAGCAGGATGGAGTTCTTCGCCGCGATCCCGGTCAGCATGATGATGCCGATCAGGGCCGGCATGGACAGCGACTTGCCCGTCACCAGCAGCAGGAAGAAGGCGCCGCCGAACGACACGGGAAGCGCCGCCAGGATCGTGATCGGGTGGAAGAAGCTTTTGAACAGCAGGACCAGCACGACATACATCAGCAGAATGCCGGTCACGATGGCGAAGGCGAAGCCCATGCCCAGTTCCTGGAAGCTTTCGGCGTCGCCCGACGGCTTCTGGCTGACGCCCTGCGGCAGGGACTTGATGGCGGGCAGGGCGTTCACCGCCTGCGTGCCTTGGCTCAGGGTCAGGCCGGTCAGTTCGGCGGTGATGTTGGCCACGCGCAGTCGGTCCAGACGATTGATCTGGTTGGGGCCTGCGCCGAAGGTGATGTCCGCCACCGCCGACAGGGGCACCGTCGCGCCCGACGCCGTCGGCACCTGAAGGTTCTCCAGCACGCCCAGATCCGAGCGCGCCTGTTCCGTCAGCATGACCCGGATCGGCACCTGACGGTCGCCCAGGTTGAACTTGGGCAAAAGCTGATCGGCGTCGCCCAGGGTGGCGACGCGCGCCACCTGGCTGATGTCCTGGGTCGACACCCCTTGCAGGGCGGCGACGTCGGCGCGCGGCGTGACCAGGATTTCCGGGCGCACGAGCGAGGCCGAGGACACCACATTGGACAGGCCGGGAATGCTGCGCATCTCGCGCTCGACCTTGGCGGCCGCGGGCTCAAGCACGTTCGCTTCGTCCCCGACCAGGGCGATGGTCAGAAGGCTGGACCCGCCGCCGCCGCCCGAGGCGCCGAACTGAATCCGCGCGCCGGGGATCTGGCGCAGCACCGGTCCCATGTCGCGCTCGAACTCCTGCTGGTTCAGCTTGCGATCCCAGCGCCCGACCAGATTGACGGTCAGGTTGGCGCTGCGCACCTCGCCGGCCGATCCACCGCCGCCGGGGCCGAAGCTGGTCGTCGCCGAACCGACGGACGAATAGACCGACGCGACCTCGGGCCGTTTCATCAGCTCGCGGTTGATGCGCTGCACGGCCGAATCCGTCTCCGCCAGGGTCGCGCCCGGCGGCAACTGCACCGTCACGGTGGAGCGCGAGATGTCCTCGACCGGTATGAACTCGCCCGGCAGCTTGGTCGCCATGAAGATCGACAGGAAGAAGAACAGGATCCCCATCCCCAGCACCCATAGCCGGTGATCGAACATCCGGTCCGCGACCTTGCGGCGGAACCAGCTGGCGCGCGGATGGTGGTCGGCCCGGCGCTTGCGCCAGTCGTCGCCCAGCGCCCAGTTCAGGGCCCTCAGATAGGGCCCCATCCAGAAGGGCTCCTTGTGCTCCTTGCCCTGGTCGCGCTTCAGCAGATAGGCGCCCATCAGGGGCGTCAGGGTTCGCGCCACGAGCAGCGAGAACAGAACGCTGACGCAGGTGGCGATGGCGAAGCTCTTGAAGAACTGACCCACGACGCCGGGCATGAAGCCGGTGGGGGCGAACACCGCAATCAGGGTTGCCGTCGTCGCCATGACCGCCAGGCCGATTTCGTCGGCCGCCTCGATGGCGGCGGGGTAGGGGGCCTTGCCGTCGCGGATGTGGCGGACGATGTTCTCGATCTCCACGATGGCGTCATCGACCAGGATGCCGATGGTCAGCGACAGGGCCAGCAGCGTCACGACGTTCAGCGACTGGTTCGTCAGGTCCATCACCCAGAAGGTCGGGATCAGCGACAGCGGCATGGCCACCGCCGCGATCAGGGTCGCGCGCCAGTCCCGCAGGAAGATGAAGACGACCGCGATCGCCAGAAGAGCGCCCAGCACCAGGGTCTCGACCGAGGCGTGGAAGTTGTTGACGACGTCCTCGGTGGTGTTGGCCACCTCCTCGATAGCGACGTCGCCGCGCTCCTGGTCCAGCTTCTCGATCTCGGCCTTGACGCGGTCATAGACGTCCACCTCGGACGAACCGATGGCGCGCGAGACGCCGAAGCCGACGACTTCCTGACCGTTGAAGCGGGCGCGGCCGCGCGGCTCGGACCATTCGTCGGTGATCTGGCCCAGGTCGCCCAGCCGCACGCTGCGGCTGCCGATGGGGATCAGGGTCTCGCGCAGCTGTTCGACCGATTTGGCCGACCCGACGGTGCGGATAGCCTGCTCCTCGCCCGCGATCTCGCCGCGGCCGCCCGGCAGGTTGATGTTGGAGGCGCGCAGCTGGTTCGACACCTGGGCCGCCGTCACGCCCGAAGCGGCGAGCCGCGCGGGGTCCAGCTTGATGCGGATTTCACGGCTGACGCCGCCGTCACGGCTGATCTGGCTGACGCCGCGCACCGACAACAGGCGTTTGGCCACCGTGTTGTCCACGAACCAGCTCAGCTCCTCGGGGCTCATGCCCGGCGCCCGCACCACATAGTTGGCGAAGGGGATTGCGGTGAACTCGATGCGCTGGACGATCGGTTCCTGCACGTCGGCGGGCAAGTTCTGTCGGATGCCGCTGACGGCGTTGCGGACGTCGTTGGTGACCTTCTCCAGGTTCACGCCCAGCTGGAATTCGATCGAGGTGGTGGACACCCCCTCGTTGACGACCGAGGTGATGTGCTTGACCGACCCCAGGCCCGCCACCGCATCCTCGACCAGGCGGGTGACCTGGGTCTCCATCTCGGTCGGGGCGGCGCCGGCCTGAACCACCGTGACGGCGACGACCGGCAGATCCACGTCGGGGAAGTTGTTCGTCCTGAGCTTGAAATAGCTCATCGTCCCCGCGATCGTCAGGACGACGAACAGCAGGACGATGGGAATCGGGTTCCTGATCGACCAGGACGAGATGTTCTGAAAGCCCATCGGTCCGATCCTAGCGCGCGGCTGCAGCGGCGGGTGCAGGGGCGGCGGGCGTCGCCGGCTGGGGCGCCGCGGTCGCCGGGGCCACCGTCACATGGTCGCCTTCGCCCAGGAAGCCTGCGCCCTGGACCACGACGCGCTGACCGGCCTGGACTCCCGTGACCGCGACGCGGTCGCCGCTGCGAACGCCGGTCGTGACCGGGACGAAGCGGACGACATCGCCCTGACCCACGACATAGACGCCGGCCTTGGCCTCGCGATAGACGACCGCCGAGGACGGCACGACCAGGGCGGGCTGATCGCCGACGGCGATCTCGGCGCGGGCGAACATGCCGGGCCGCAGCTGGGCGCCGGGCGCCAGGGAAATGCGAGCCAGGCCCAGGCGGGTCTGCGCATTGACCTCGGGCGTGACGATGCGGACCGAGCCGGTGGTCTGGCCGGCCTCGCTGGAGGTCACGATCGCGGACTGTCCGGCACGGACCAGGGACAGTTCGGTTTCCGGCACCTGGGCGTCCAGCTCCAGCCGGCCGTCGCGCACCATGCGGAACAGCTCGGTCCCGGCGGCGATGATCTGACCCTTGGTGACGCTGCGGCTGATGATCAGGCCGCTGACGGGCGCGCGGATGGTCGCCTGCGACAGCTGCGTCTGGGTCTGGCTGAGGGCCGCGCGGGCGGCGGCCAGATTGGCGTTCGAGCTGCGCTGGTTCGCCAGGGCCGTGTCCAGCGACGCCTGGCTGAGGAAGCCGCGTTCCTTCAGCTGCTGCGCGCGATCAAGCGCGGCGTTGTCGCGCGCCACATTGGCCTCGGCCAGTTGCACCTGGGCCTGCTGCTGGCGCAGCTGGGCGCGCAGCAGGACGTCGTTCATCTGCACCAGCGGCTGGCCCTGACGCACGTAGGAGCCTTCGTCCACATAGACGGCGACGGCGGTCAGCCCGCCGGTCTCGGCCGCCACCGGCACCTCTTCCCAGGCGGAGACGGAGCCCGAGGCGTTGACGGTGCGGGCCAGGTTGATCTGGGTCACGGTCGCGGCGGTCACGGTCTGGCGCGCGCCGGCCGCCTCCTTGCCGTCGGCCTTCTTGTCGTCTCCGCCGCCGCAGCCGGCCAGCAGCAGGACGGCCAGAACGGCCGCACCGGCCAGAAGTGTGGGTCGGGTCGTCTGGAGCACGGAAAAACGTCCTTGAAGAGCGATCAGGCGATGGCTGTTTCCCTTATAGCGTCCAAGGGCCGCGCTCAAAGACAAACGCCATCATTGCCAAGCTGTAATACGCGGCCGTGCTGGCTGCGGATCGTGCCGCGTCTGGTCCCCGGCGCCCGCGCGTGATAGGGGCGCGCGGATGACGACTCCCCCGATCTCGAACATTCGCAACTTCAGCGTGGTCGCGCACATCGACCATGGCAAGTCGACCCTGTCCGACCGCCTGATCCAGCACACCGGCGGCCTGACCGCGCGCGAGATGTCCGAGCAGGTGCTCGACAATATGGAGATCGAGAAGGAACGGGGCATCACCATCAAGGCCCAGACCGTGCGCCTGACCTATCGGGCCAAGGACGGGCAGGACTATATCCTGAACCTGATGGACACGCCGGGCCACGTGGACTTCGCCTATGAGGTCAGCCGGTCCCTGGCCGCCTGCGAAGGCTCGCTGCTGGTCGTGGACGCCTCGCAAGGGGTCGAGGCCCAGACCCTGGCCAATGTCTATCAGGCCATCGACAACAACCACGAGATCGTGCCGGTCCTGAACAAGGTCGATCTGCCGGCCGCCGAGCCAGATCGCGTGCGCGCCCAGATCGAGGACGTGATCGGCATCGACGCCTCCGAAGCCGTCCTGGCCAGCGCCAAGTCCGGCATCGGCATCGAGGAGGTGCTGGAGGCCATCGTCACCAAGCTGCCGGCGCCCAAGGGCGATGTGAACGCCCCGCTGAAGGCCATGCTGGTCGATGCTTGGTACGATCCTTACCTCGGCGTCGTCGTGCTGGTGCGCGTCTTCGACGGCGTGCTGAAGACCGGCATGCGGGTCAAGATGATGCGCAATGGCTCGACCCACCTGATCGACCGCGTCGGCGTCTTCCTGCCCAAGAACACCCCGGTCGACCAGCTTGGTCCCGGCGAGGTCGGCTTCATCACCGCCCAGATCAAGGAAGTGGCCCACGCCGCCGTCGGCGACACCATCACCGATGAGAAGAAGCCGACCGCCGAGCCGCTGAAGGGGTTCAAGGAAGTCCAGTCGGTCGTCTTCTGCGGCCTGTTCCCGGTGGACGCCGCCGACTTCGAGGACCTGCGCGCCGCGATCGGCAAACTGCGTCTGAACGACGCCTCCTTCACCTATGAGATGGAAAGCTCGGCGGCGCTGGGCTTTGGCTTCCGCTGCGGCTTCCTGGGTTTGCTGCACCTGGAAATCATCCAGGAGCGCCTGAGCCGCGAGTTCAACCTCGACCTGATCGCCACGGCGCCGTCCGTCGTCTACAAGATCGGCCTGCGCGACGGCTCCGAAATGGACCTGCACAACCCGGCCGACTTGCCCGACGTGATGCAGATCGAGACGATCGCCGAGCCTTGGATCAAGGCCACCATCCTGACCCCGGACGAATACCTGGGCGGCGTCATCAAGCTGTGCCAGGACCGTCGCGGCCAGCAGATCGAACTGTCCTACGTCGGCAACCGCGCCATGGTGGTCTATGAGTTGCCGCTGAACGAGGTGGTGTTCGACTTCTACGACCGGCTGAAGTCGATCTCGAAGGGTTACGCCTCGTTCGACTACGAGATCACCGAATACAAGGTCGGCGACCTGGTGAAGATGTCCATCCTGGTCAACGCCGAGCCGGTCGACGCCCTGTCCATGCTGGTCCACCGCGCCCGCGCCGAGACGCGCGGCCGGGGCATGGTTGAGAAGATGAAGGAACTGATCCCGCCCCACCTGTTCCAGATCCCGATCCAGGCAGCCATCGGCGGCAAGATCATCGCCCGCGAGACCGTGCGCGCCCTGCGTAAGGACGTGACCTCGAAATGCTACGGCGGCGACGCCACCCGCAAGAAGAAGCTGCTGGAAAAGCAGAAGGCCGGCAAGAAGCGCATGCGCCAGTTCGGCAAGGTCGAAATCCCGCAGGAAGCCTTCATCGCCGCGCTGAAGATGGACGAGGATTGATCCCGCGCTGGACCTCTCCGTCCCCGCCGGGGGAAGGGAGAGGTCTTGGTGCGCGGCCTCAGTGCGCGCCGTTCAACTGCTCGAACACCGCGTCGTAGCCATTCGCTTCCGCAAACCGCAGCGGCTTGACCCGCTCGACCAGGATTTCGCCGCGCGGGGTCTCGCCGCGTTCGATCAGGCCGATGACCTCGGCCGTATAGTCGGCCAGCGGCATGGAGGCGGGGTTTTCCGCATGGCCTGGCATTATGTCGGTGGCGACGCCGGGCGGGGCCAGTTCCAGCACCTCGACCGCGGTGTCCGCCAGTTGATGCCGCAGGGATTGGCTCCACGAATGCAACGCCGCCTTGGTCGCATTGTATGTCGGCGTCGCCGTCAGCGGGACGAAGGCCAGGCCCGACGTCACCGTCATCACCGTCGCCTTTGGCTGGGCCGTCAGATGCGGCAGCAGAGCGGCAGTCAGGCGGATCGGCCCCAACAGATTGGTGGCGATGATCGTCTCCACGGCGGCTAGGTCGAACGGCTGGGCCTTCAAGTCCTCTGCCTTCATGATGCCGGCGTTCAGAATGACGACATTCAGGGCGGGGTGGTCCTTGACGACTTGGGCGCCGAAGTCGGCGACGGCCGCGGCGTCCTCCATGTCCAGCGTCGCCCAGGCCATGCCGGGATTGGCGGCCGCCGTCTTTTTCAGCACGCCTTCGCGACGGCCGGTGATGATGATCTGATTGGCGCGCGCGTGCAGCGCCTCGGCGAGGGCGCGGCCGATGCCCGTGCCGCCGCCGGTGATCAGTATGGTGTTGCCGGTGATGTTCATGATCGTCTCCTCGGGATGCGTCAGCGATGAAAGCGAGGTATGGCGATCACTCTCTAATCGAAAGTAGGCACTCGGAACTGCCCTACTTACCGTCCAGAAAGAAATGGCTATGACGGAGCTTCCGCCCGCAAGAATTGCTCATCCCGAGACCGGCGAGGTCGCCGATCCACGCGTGGAGGCCTTGGTCAACGACGTGATCGGCCGCGTCGCCGACAAATGGACCATGCTGATCCTGGAAGTTCTGGCCGAGCACGGCGAGACCCGTTTCACCCGCGTCGGCGAACTGGTCGGGGGCATCAGCCAGAAGATGCTGACCCAGACCCTGCGCCAGATGGAGCGCGACGGCCTGGTGATCCGCACCGTCCACCCCATCATCCCGCCCAAGGTCGAATACCGCCTGACCGACCTGGGCTTCACCCTGGCCGAAGCCTTCTGCGGCGTCTGGGTGTGGGCCGAAAAAAACATCGACCGCATCGAGGCGGCGCGCGCGGCGTTTGATGGACGAGATAAATAATCCCGATCAAATCAGAGCGCCGGGAATCAAGCCTGCACCTTTTCCGTAATGAAGTGCCGCCCCTGCTTGTCCTCGATCTCGACCACCCACAGGTCCGGGTCATACCCGCGCTGGCGGGCGATATAGACGTCCAGCTCGCTTTCGCTGTCGGAGGTGACGGGCTGGATCCACAGGCGGTCGCCGTCGGTTCCGAAGGCTTCGGTGAACAGGCGGGCGGTGCGGGTGGAGGTGTCGTAGGCCTTGACGATGACCGAGCCGGCGCGGGCGTCGCCCTTTTTGACCACGGTCGCATAGGCGCCCTCGATCTGGGCGCGGCGGATCAGGGCGCTGACCCACAGGTCGCTGGAAAGAAGCAATTCGCTAACCCTGCTCGAACACGGAACCCCAACCCTGGCGCGCTAGGGTCGGGGCATGAGGATAGGCCTTTTCCCCCGGCAAGCCAGAGGTTTCCTGTCGGCCGTGCTGATCGCCGCGACGCCCGCCGCAGCCTTCGCCGCGCCGCAGGACCGCTTCTATGAGCGCAGCTTCGTGCTGGCCGCCAACGACCGCTGCGGCCTGTTCGAGCCGCAACTGACCGCCGCCCTGACGGCCGCCGCCTGGCAGGCGCGGGGCGCGGCCCTGCGGGCGGGATCCAACGACCGGCAGCTGGCCGAGACGGCCCAGCGGGCGCGGGCGCGCGCGAACACGACGGCGTGCGGCTCGACCGATCTAAAGACGGTTCAGGGCCGGGTCCAGACCGCCTTTTCCGGCTGGTCGCGCACGACGCGGATGGAGTTTCCCGGCGATCGCCGAAAGTGGAGCGCGGACCGCGCGGCCTATGCGCGCCCAACCTGGCGGCTGATGCAGGCGACCGTGACCGGCGCCTCGCCCGTGCGGTTCGGCGTAGTGGGCGGCATGGACCGGCCCGATCAACTGGCCGCCGTCGTGTCCTGGCAGGGGCGCTCGCGGCCGACCGGGGTGCGGGTGGTGATGCGCGACCACACGGTGGCGCCGCGTCCGTGGCTGTCGCACGACCTGCCGCCCGCCGCGCAACGCCGCGCCTTCTGGGCCGCCGGCGTGACCAGCGCCGAACCGATGCTGTTGCCCGAAGGCCGTCCGGCCGGTCAGGCCTGGCTGTTCCCCGCAGCCGCCGCCGACGCCCTGTCGGCCCTGGACCCGCGCGAGGTCTTCACCGTCGAGTTCCTGTTCCGCGACGGCAGCATCGCCCGCTCCACCTTCGAGGCCGGCGACTTCGCAGCGGGCCGGGCCTTCCTGGCGATGGGGCAGGTTTAGGTTCGGCAGGCGTTCGCCCTTAGCGATCTTTGGGTCTGCTTGCTTCCGGATTCAGCGCTCGCGCATCCTCTCGGACGGCGGGCTTTTCTGCGATCTGAGGCGCCGATACCGTCTCCATCGGAGACGTATGTGCGACCCGCTCCGGGGCAGTCAGCGCCTTAACTGTGAAAAGGCCAAATGCTGCAATACCGATAACTGCTGAAACCAAGCTCGCGACTGCAAACCCGATGCCCCACAAGCGAAAAGTTTCGCCAATTCTATCGTGTGCTTCGCCTTCTGGGGTCGTTTGAACAAACGGGTAGGAAAAGGACGTTTCCCGACGGTCGTGTCCGGCTGCGTAATACACTGCAACGAAATAAGCGCAGAATGCTGCGGCTATTGCGAACAGCAGGCCCAGTCCTAGACCGCCAAGTGAGGCGAGGAGGGGAGCAACATCTAACTGTGATCGGCGCTGAGTGAGCGAGCCCAGAAACGCTAAGATTGCGACCAGCGAACCGCCTTGGACAGTCACCAATGTCTTCAAGACAAAGTCGCTGGCTTTCCATGCTTGATCTTGAAGCGTCTGCGATGCGTGACGATGGGCGCTATGGTGCGCATGCGCATTGCGCTCATTGGACTCCGTGACGAAGGTCTGGAGCCATTCTGGCAAGCGCTCCCAGGCGTCAGGTTTGAAGCCATAAACGAGCGCGTCGTTCTTTTCAGACATCAGGTGCCCCCTCGACGTCAGACTGACGCTTTCGAGTCCTGATACCAAGTGGCACTAACTAGGCTCGTCAAGGGCGTATCTAAGCCAATACCCCGCAGCTCAATTTCTACCAAGTATCAAGCCTCGACGGTGACCGGCGTCGCCTCGGTGGCCGTCTCGCTTGCCGTCGCCACCATCACCGGCAACCGGATCATCACCGCCGCGCCTTCGCCGAGGGTGCTGTCGATGGTCATGCGGCCGCCGTGCAGTTCGGTCAGGCTGCGGACCAGGGACAGGCCCAGGCCGGTCCCTTGCGCCTTCTGATCGGCGCCGCCGGCCTGTTCGAAGGGGCGGCCCAGGCGTTGCAGATCCTGCGGCGCGATGCCGACGCCGGTGTCGGAGACGGCCAGATCCAAGTCCGGTCCGTCGGCGTCCAGGGTGATGGTGACGGATCCGCCGGCCGGGGTGAACTTGACCGCATTGGACAGCAGGTTCAGCGCCATCTGCTTCAGGGCGCGGGCGTCGGCGCGGACCTTGATTGGCTCTGACGGCAGGACGGCGGCTAGCTCGACTCCCTTGTCGTCGGCCTGTAGCCGGACCAGGGCGACGGCGGCGGACACGGCGTCGCGGGCGTCGAACGTCTCCATCGCCAGCTGGTAGCGCTCGGCCTCGATCTTGGACAGGTCCAGGACGTCGTTGATCAGGTCCAGCAGGTGTCCGCCCGCTTGGTGGATGGCGTCGGCATAACCGGCGTAGCGTTCGGTCAGGGGGCCGAACAGCTTCTGGCGCATGATGTCCGCAAAGCCGATCACGGCGTTCAGGGGGGTGCGCAGCTCGTGGCTCATATTGGCCAGGAAGCGGGTCTTGCCGGCGGACTGGGCCTCGGCCTCGACGCGGGCGGTTTCCAGCCCCAGCTCGCGGGCAAACTGGGCCGTGCCGTCGAACGCCTGGGCGATCAGGCGCGGGCGGTCCGTCTCGTGCTGGAACGGGCCCAGGATCATGACGACCCGGCGGTCCAGGGCGATGCGCGGGGTGAACTGGACCTCGACCGACTGGCCCGACAGGGCGCGAGCCAGGGCCGCGGACACGGCCGGGCGGTCTGGCGCATGCACGGCCGAGATCAGGCCCTGTTCGGTCAGGGCCAGCACCGACAGGGCGGGCGGCGGCGTGCCCCAAGTCGCGACCGCGCGGCCCGACGGATCGAGCAGCAGGGTCAGGGCCGGCTGATCGTCCAGCAGAGCGGCGATCCGGGCGGCCTCATCCTCGGCTTCGGCCAGACGACGCTGGCGCGCGCTCCAGGTCAGGCGCATGGCGGCGATGATCGCGCCCATGGCCAGCAGGCCCGAGACGGCGGCCAGCAAGGGGCCTTGCGCCTCCGCCCCGTTCAGCCAGGTCGAGATCAGCCCCGCCAGCAGCGGCAGGGCCACCGCAAAGGCGCCCATCCGGGTCAGGCGATCGGCGCCGACGCGAGCGTGATGCACGCCGTGATCTAGGGCGATCCCCGCCGCCAGCGGCGTCAGGATCAGGCCGGGCAGGGCGCCGGTCACGCCGCCGGTCAGGCCGGCCGAGGCGGTGGCGGCCAGGATCCAGCCGCCCATGACGGCCAGCCTCAGCCCCACGCTGTCGCGCACCATCAGCACGACGCCGAACACGCCGGGGAAGGCCATCAGCAGCAGGGCGGCCAGCGGCGCGTCCTTCAGCCCGTCCATCATCTGGGCCGCCAACGCCGTCAGGGCCACAGCCACCGCCCAGATCGCATGCCATAAGGCGACCAGCGGAGCGCCCAACGCCGCGTCGTGCGTCGGGTCGTCCTCGTATCTGGCGTGGGCGTCGGGTTTCAAGAAGGGCGGGCCATGGTTTTCGTCTGCGCCCAGACTAGGGCTGCGGCTGAGTCGGTGCGAGGCTGCTCCCCCCTGAGGCGAACCCCATTGCGGCGTTCACCATGAATATCGGGGGACAAAACGGCCGGTTGTCGTTAACGGCCGCGCGGCCTATCTGGCGGCGCATGACCGACCGCACGCCGCCGACCGACACCCTGGACGATACCCTGGCCGAACTAGCCGAGGATTTCGACCTGCTGGGCGATTGGGAGCAACGGATCGAATACGTCATCGAACTGGGCAAGGGGCTGGCCCCGCTGGACGAGGCCGACCGCATCGAGGCGAACAAGGTGCCGGGCTGTGCCGCCCAGGTCTGGCTGGCGACGACGCAGGACGACGGGCGGCTGTGGTTCGCCGCCGACAGCGACAGCGCCCTGTCCAAGGGCAATATCGCCCTGCTGCTGAAACTCTATTCCGGCCGCACGCCGCAGGAGATCGTCGCCTTCGACGCCCGCGCGGCGCTCGATCGGCTGGGCCTGCCCTCGGCCCTGACGCGCCAGCGCGCCAATGGCCTGAACAGCATGGTCGGCCGCATCCGCGAGGCGGCGCTGGCGGTGCAGTAGGCGGGGGTTGCAACCGCCGGCCCGGCGACCCACGATCTCGGGGTCGTAACCGGGGGGCGCGAATGGACCTGCTGAAGATCCTGCGCAGTTTCGAGGAGTTTCTCTTTGAGGCGGTTAGCTGGCTGGTCTTTTATCCCCTGACCCTGTGGCGCATCCTGCGCGGGCCGCTGGCGGCGATGGACTATTCGGACCGCGAGCAAAGCGACAGCGAGGAGCGTCGCTACGACGACGCGCTCAGCCCGCCGCTGTTCCTCTTGGCCACCATCGTCCTGACCAATCTGCTGTCAATGGCGCTGCATGTGCCGCCGCCGCCCGAGGCGACCGACCTCAGCCGGATGGTCTATGCGTCCCAGCAGAACCTGGTCCTGTTTCGCTCGCTGGCCTTCAGCCTGATCCCGCTGGTCGCCGCCGTCACCCTGCTGCGCCACGAGAAGAAACGCATCAGCCGCGAAACCCTGCGCGCGCCCTTCTATGCGCAATCCTATCTCGCCGCCGTCTGCGCCGCCTTCGTCTCGGCGGGCGGGACCATCTTTCAACGGCCCGAACTGCCCAATGCGATCGGCGCGGCGATCATGATCGGCGGCACGGCCTGGTTCGTCGTCGTGCAGTCCCGCTGGTTCGCCCGGCGGCTGAACGTGTCAAAGGCGCGCGGCGCCGTCATCGCCGTGCTGGCCCTGATCCGGGCGCTGATCTACCTCCTGGCCATCCTGATCCCCATCGCCCTGATCTGAGCGGACAAGACAGGGTCTAGTGGGGGTGCGATTATCAGCGCGCAGAATGTAAGCGAAGGTCCGTTGCCCGGCGCGATGGCTGCTTCGGCTTTCGACCCATTGCAGACATGCGTGCCCAACTTCTGTGATGCGGACCTGTCGCTAGGACACTCTGATTACGAAGCTGAGCAACTTCGCGTGAAACTGTTGGGGCGTTTCTGGCTCATCGCCATCCGCAACGAGGATATTTGGAAAGCGCTGGGCCAGGTCTGGACAGGTGGTCGAGAGAAACTCGGCAAGCTTCATCGTGTCTTGTTTGAGAAATTCCACACTCCAATGGTAGATTGCTTCGCTTGTTTGCTCCAGTAAGATTTCCACGGCTTTGATGGTGCTGGTATTCGAAGCCTCAGACTTCGCCAGAAATGCGACTACTGGCGAATTGCTCCTGTAGTCGCCGGTCCAGCCTATCATTGCACAGTCATCACCGTAGAGCCTCAGCCGCGCAATCGCTTCTGCATCTCTGCGCAGCTCGATTATTGCAGGTGGCTCTTGAAGGTTGGTCTCCATCATACGCTCAGAATATCTGCCTGCGCAGCAAAGTCGCTTGGGCATCTCCGCTTCCCACCCACAGCAGGCTTTCGTCACATCCGATAGCGCATCAAAACTTCACCCGATCCCATAGTGATCCGCCAGGGCCTGCAGCGCCTGTTTCAGGACGGTCTTGCCCTGGCGACGGCGTAGGCCCAGGCCGGTTTCCGCCAGTTGCAGGCTGTCGCCATGGATGCAGATGCGGGTCAGGATGGGGCGAAGGCGCGGCCCGACGGCGGTCAGCGCCTGTTCGACGCGGCGGGCGGCGGACAGGGCGCGGTCGGTCGGCTCCACCCGTGTCGAGGTTCCCGATCCGCTGTGGGGCACGGCGTCCCAGCGCATGGTGACGGACGGGCCTTTCAGCGCCATTTCGGCCTCGCGACGCAGTCGTTCGCCGGCGGCGGCCTCGGCCGAGGTCAGCCAGGGACGGCCAGACGCGTCCTTGCGCCGCGCCAGCCAGGCGATGGGGCTTTCGCCCAGATTGGCGCGCGCCCGGACCATGCGGCCGTCCGCCTGCATCAGGTCGCGCTCGCCCGCAACGAAACCGGGGCGGCCGGGAGGAGGGAGCGCCGCTTCGTCGGCCGTCGTGCGCGCGGTCCAGCCGCCGCCGGGCCGGGCGCGCAGACCGGGCTGGTCGATCAGGGCTCGGAACTCGGTCTCCGTCAGGGTCAGACTGACGCGGCTGCGGCGATCCGGCGACAGCCTCAGCGCATAGGCGCCGCCCTCGGCCGACAGCCAGGCGCCGGGCTTGGCCACCAGGCCGCGCGCGCGTTCCAGCAGCCGGCTCATTGGACCAGGTCCAGTTGCGGGGTCCGATAAAGGCCCTGGATGCAGGTCTCCAGTTCGTTCAGCAGGTCGTCGATATTGCGCCGCTCGCGCTCGTCCTCGACCCAGCGGCAGGCGGTCCCGACGCTGGCGCGGTTGACGCCGAAGACATGGCTGACCCGTTCCAGCGTCCAGCCGAAGGCGACGTGCGACAGATACATGGCCAGCCAGCGGGGACGGGCGGTGCGCGGGTTCATCCGGCCCCCGCCGATCATCTGCGACGGCCGCGCCCCGGTGCGCGCCGCGATCAGGTGGACAGCCAGCCCTGCCTTGACCCGGTCCTCCTCGGTGACCGGCACCCTGTATTCCTCCAACACGAAACGCCTCCCTCTCTCGAACTCCGATGACGCCATCATAGGACGGCGCTGACCTTGAGGTAGGAATATACTCCTAGTTCACGTCAGAAGCGGACGTGGCGCCTTAACCGCCTTGAGGTTGTGGTCGGCCTATTGCGATGGAAGGCGGCTTTGGACGGGCGGGCCCGGGCTCGGCTCGCAGCGGCGAAATGGCAAACATGGTTAATAAATTTCGAATCGTTGACTCCGGCCCCTCGACGCCGATTCGCAAATCAGCCTAGATTCGCCTCAATCGGATGGCGTTAACCCTTCTTAAGGTTTTCACGTCTTAACTTGCGAACAAGGTTACCCGGCCGTGTGTCAGGGTGGTTACCGCAAAGCTTTTGCCTGGAGGGGCACGTATGCGCGTCCTGTTGATTGAAGACGATCACGCCACCGCCCAAAGCATCGAATTGATGCTGAAGTCGGAGGGCTTCAACGTCTATACGACCGATCTGGGCGAGGAAGGCATCGATCTGGGCAAGATCTATGACTACGACCTCATTCTTCTTGACCTGAACCTGCCGGACATGAGCGGCCTGGAAGTCCTGCGCCAGCTGCGCGTCGGCAAGGTCAACACCCCGGTCATGATCCTGTCGGGCAGCCACGAGATCGAAACCAAGGTCAAGACCTTCGGCGGCGGCGCCGACGACTACATGACCAAGCCCTTCCACAAGGACGAACTGATCGCGCGCACCCACGCCGTGGTCCGTCGCTCCAAGGGTCACGCCCAGGCGATCATCCACACCGGCGAGATCGCCGTGAACCTGGACGCCAAGACGGTCGAGGTGAACGGTCACCGCGTCCACCTGACGGGCAAGGAATACCAGATGCTGGAGCTGCTCTCGCTCCGCAAAGGCACGACCCTGACCAAGGAAATGTTCCTGAACCACCTGTACGGCGGCATGGACGAGCCCGAGCTGAAGATCATCGACGTCTTCATCTGCAAGCTGCGCAAGAAGCTGGCCACCGCCGCCGACGGCAAACACTATATCGAAACCGTCTGGGGCCGCGGCTACGTCCTGCGCGACCCGGCCGAGGGCGTCGTCACCGTCGCCGCCTGATCGACTCTCGATCCGCGATTTCGAAACGCCCGCCGGTGACGGCGGGCGTTTTGCGTTGAGAGCTTACTGACGCTTCGCCGGCATGTCGCGGCCGCCCTGGTGCAGGACCAGGCCCTCGACGGCGCCGGCGGCGTTACGGGTGAAGGTGATCTGGGCGTCGACGGCGGTCAGATAGAAGGCGTCCTCAGCCTCCGCCGTCAGTGCGAAGGCGGGCTGGCCGGTGGCCTGGGCCATCAGCTTGCCGTCCACGACCGAGATCGTCAGGGCGAAGGTCGGGGCCAGATTATAGACGCCCTCATAAGCCTTCAGCACCTCAGGCGAGAGGGCGACGGCGCGGCGTTCGCTGGGCAGGGTGACGGTTCCGCCGCGCGTTAGGGTGACCAGGGCCGCGCCCAGCTTGTCGGGCGCCTCGCCGTTCAGATTGCCCAAAACGATGACGGCGGTCCGATCGCCCGGATCATAGGCCATATAGGTGTTGAAGCCCTCGATGGCGCCGTTGTGCCAGACCAGACGCTTGCCGTCGGCCTCGGACACCATCAGCCCCATGGCGTAGCCGTTGCGCACCGGCGTGGTCAGGGCGGTCATCGACTGGGCGTTCAGCAGCCGGCCGCCGAACAGGCCCTGTTCCCACTTCAGCAGGTCGTGGGTGGTCGAATACAGGGCGCCGGCGCCGGTGGGGATGGTCATCTCCACATAGTCGGCGTTGACGACGCCGTCGGCGCCCGGCGCATAGCCCGAGGCGCGGCGGGGCAGGATCACGTCGTGGCGGTCGTAGCCGCTGTCGCTCATGCCCAGCGGCTGGAACAGATTGGCGGCGACGAATTCGGCGTAGGTCTGGCCGCTGGCCGCCTCGATGATGGCGCTGAGCAGCACATAGCCCGAGTTGGAATAGGCGAACCGGGAGCCCGGCGCGAAGTCCAGCGGCCGGTCGCGAAACCTGGCGATCAGCTGCGGCAGCGTCGCGGGCCGGGTCTTCTGGGCCTCAAAGTCGGAAAAGGCGGTGAAGTTGGGCACGCCGGCCGTGTGGCTGAGCAGATGGCGCGGGGTGATCGCGTCCCAGGCGGCCGGGGCGTCGGGCAGCCAAGTCTTGATCGGCGCATCCAGATCCAGCTTGCCCTGCTGGTTCAGCAGCATGACCGCGACGGCGGTGAACTGTTTCGACAGTGAGCCGAGGCGGAACTTCACATCACCGTCGTTGGGGATGTTCCACTCGCGGTTGGCCAGGCCGTAGCCCTGATCCAGAAGGATGCGACCGTCGCGGGCGACCAGGACGGCGCCGGAAAAGGCGTCGGCGTCGCTGGAGGCGCGGATCACCTGGCCCATGCGCGCCGCGTCCTGGGCGGCGGCCGGGCGGCTGGCCAGCGGGCTGAGCGTGAGGGCCAGGGCGCTGGCGGCCAGCAGCAGGATGGCCGGACGACGGCGGGCGAGCAACGAATGAGGCAAGGGGCGGTCTCCTGAACGCGTCACGCTAACGCTTTCAGAGAGAGGCGGCGAGAGCGGCGTTCGGATGCAGGCGTCCGTCCTTTTCGTCAGGGCTGTCGGAAGGTCAGGGTCGCCTCCAGCCCGCCGCCGCCGGCGTTGGCGAGCGTCAAATGGGCGCCGGCGCGTTCGGCCATGCGGCGCGCGATGGTCAGGCCCAGGCCGGAGCCGCCGCTGTCGCGCGAGCGGGACGGATCGAGGCGGTAGAAGGGCTCGAACAGTTTCTCCAACTGGTTGGGCGCCACGCCGGGACCGTGGTCGCGCACGATCAGGCGTACCGTATGGTCGTCGCGCACGGCGCAGACGGCCGCATCGCCGCCGTGGCGGACGGCGTTGTCGACCAGATTGGTCAGGCAGCGGCGCAGGGCCTGGGGCCGGGTCGGCACGACGGCGTTGCAGCCTTGGGTGAAGACAACCGGCTGGCCCGCCTCGGCCGCGTCCTCGCAGATGGCGGACAGCAGCGCGTCCAGATCGACGGGGGTCACGGCCTCGACCGTGGTTTCGATCCGGGCCAGGTCCAACCCTTCGCGGACCAGATGCTGCATGCCGGCCAGGTCGCTGATGAACTGGGCGCGCAGCGTCTCGTCCTCGATCTTTTCGACACGCAGCCGCATCCGGGTCAGGGGCGTCTGCAGGTCGTGGGCGACGGCGGCCAGCACGCGCGTGCGATCCTCGATCAGGGCCTTAAGCCGGGTCTGCATGGCGTTCAGGGCGGCGGCGGCCTCGCGCACCTCGCGCGCGCCCTCCTCGACCAGAGGCGGGCGGTCCAGATCGTGGCTGAGGGCGACGGCGCCCTGGGACAGGCGGTTCAGCGGACCGGCCGCCAGCCGCGAGGCCATCCAGCCGGTCAACAGCACGGCGGCCAGACCCGCAAACAGCAGGGCGGCGGCCTCGCGGCTGAGCGTCCAGGGGCGCGGGGCGGGCGGCAGGCTGATCGCCACCGGGACAGGCGCGCCATTGACCGGCCGCAGGACCAGGATGCGGCATCTCAGACGATCGGTCGCCGCGCCGCACGCCCCGGCCGAGGCCTCGAACGCCTTGACCGAGACGCCGTCCACGCCGCGCCGCTTCAGGGCCTCGGCGACCGCATGGGTCAGCGACGGATCGGGCGCGCCCAGCCTCTGGCCCGCAGCGTCCGGCAGACCGTCGGTCAGGCCGGCGGCGGGATCGTCGCTGGAGCCGGCCAGATCCACGATCCTTTCGGCGGTGGTGAAGTCATGGGCCTGGGACAGGCGGTGACGATGATTGAGGCCCAGCGCGGCGAAGGTCACGCCCGCCGCCAGCAGGGCGCCGACCAGCAGCAGCAGGAACAGCCGCGTGGTCTCGGCCTCGGCGCGGCCGTGGCGCGGGGTCAGGCGCGCCATGTGACGGGTCCGACCAGCATATAGCCCAGGCTGCGCACCGTGCGGATCAGGGCCGGGGCCTTGGCGTCGTCGCCCAGCTTCTGGCGCAGGCGGCTGACCCTCAGGTCGATGGCGCGGTCGTCGGCGTCGGCGACGGTGGACAGGGCGCGGATCCGCTCGCGCGACAGGGGCTTGCCGCCGTTCCTGACAAGGGCGTGCAGCAGGTCGAAGTCTGCGCCCGACAGCGGGGCCAGCCGTCCGTCCGGCGCGGTCAGGGCGCGCGCCGCGATGTCCAGCGACCAGCCGGAGAAGTCGGCGTGGCGTCCCTCCGTCCCCGTCGCCTCGCCGCCGGTGCGCCGCAGGACGGTGCGGATGCGCGCCACCAGTTCGCGCGGCTCGAACGGCTTGGCCATATAGTCATCGGCGCCCATCTCCAGCCCCACAATCCGGTCGATGGGATCGCCGCGCGCCGTCAGGATGATGACGGGAATCTTGGACGCCGCGCGGATGCCGCGACACAGAGACAGGCCGTCCTCATCCGGCAGGTTCAGGTCAAGCACCACCAGATCGACCGGCCCGGCCTCCAGCGCCGCCTTCATGGCCCGGCCGTCGGCGGCCTTCACCGTGCGAAACCCGTGCTGCTCCAGATGGTCGGACAACAGGTTTCGGATCTCGCGGTCGTCGTCGACGACCAGAAGGACAGGGGCGGCGGAGGTCTGGGACATTGGCGTTCGGCGAGCGGGAAGAAGCGCGATCTGTCGTCCTGTCTCATGGCCAAAGCGCGGCGGATACAGTCGGACACAATTCTCTTCGCCGACGATACGCGGCGACACGGACCGGCCCCGAACCGGCCGGACGCGGGTCCGAAACAGTGACTGTCCGACACGAGGCCGGACGCCAAACACACAGAAAGACCCGCCATGAAGTCCTTCCGTTCCACCGCCGCCCACTCTTCAGCGATTCTGGGCGCCGCCGCCCTGGTGATCCTGACCAGCGGCGCAGCCTTCGCCGGCACCCCTTCGGCCCCGTCGTCGGGCGCTCACGCCCGCCCCGCCGCCTCCGCCCGTGCGCATCACCGGGTCAGCCACGCCCGCACCCACCGCGCTGTGACGCCCGCCAAGAAGAAGTAAGGCCCGACGCCTTGCTGGTCCTGTCTGCGTCCCCGGCCGGCAGGACACCCGACACTCCTGAGACTTCGACCTTCAAAAGAAAGACATCGACATGAAATCCTTCCGCACCGCAGCCGCCGTTTCCGCCGTCGCTTTCGTCGCCCTGACCAGCGGCGCCGCCTTCGCCGGCACGACCCCGGCGCCCTCGACCGCCATGACCGCCCGTCCGGCCGCGACCGCTTCGGCGACGACCCCTGCGCCGTCGGCCCGCGCCCCGCGCGCACATCGTCGTGGTCATCAAGCCCAGGCCCAGACTTCGGCCCAGACCTCGGTCCAGGCGCCGGCGACCGCCAAGAAGAAGTAAACCGGCCGCCCCCTCCGGTTCGCACAGGAACGCCCGGCTGTCGCAAGACGGCCGGGCGTTTCCGTATTCAGAGGCCTGTCGTCAGGCGGGGGTCTTGAAGCCTGCCGCGATGGCGGCCGCCATCGGATTGGGACGTCCGAAGCTGTCGAAGGGCAGAGGCTTGTCGTTGCCGTCGTCCTTGTCGCCCTGGCGATACCAGCTGTCGGTGTCGCGCAGGCCCCAGACGGTGAAGGCGAACTGCTGGGCCCTGGGCAGGGCCGCAAAAGCTGAGGCCAGTTCGGTGACGCGCGCGCCCTGGGCCGCGATCCGGTCGGTCTGGCTGCGGAGGTCCAGCCGGTTTTCGGTGCGCAGGGTGCAGTCCAGCTCCGACACATGGATCGGCAGGCCGAACTGGCTGATCTCGCGCATATAGGCGGCGATGACGCCCTCGGGGATGTCGATCCAAAGGTGGGATTGCAGGCCCAGGCCCTGCAGCGGGCAGCCGGCCTTCAGCAGCCGCTCGACCAGTTTCAGGAACTGCGCGCCCTTGGCCGGCACGCTTTCCTGATTGTATTCGTTGAGGAACAGCAGGGCATGGGGATCCGCGATCCGGGCCTTTTCGAAGGCGCGCAGGATATAGCCGTCCTGGCCGTATCGCGCCGACCAGTGGCAGTCGCGCATCCCCGAGCCGTCGTCCAGGATCGGCTCATTGACCACGTCCCAGCTGCGGACCTTGCCGCGATAGCGGCCGGCGACGGCGGCGATATAGCCGTCGAAGGCGCGGTCGAAGCCGGCGCCCGACAGACCGGCGAAGGCCTCCTTGCCTTGGGCGTACCAGATCAGGGTGTGGCCATGCATCGCCATGCCCTCGGCCCGGGCGAAGGCGGCGATACGATCCGAGCGGTCGAAGATGGGCCGGTCCAGGCCGTCGGCCAGGATGTATTCCATCTTCATCTCCCACTCGGGCGTGAGTTGGGAGACGTTGGCGCGGGCCAGCGCGATCCAGTCCGGGTCGTCGATCTGGCTGGCCTTGATCGCCGTGCCGAAGGGGGCGGGGGCGATGGACTTCAGCGGGGGGACGTTGGGCGGCGACGGCTCCGCCGAGGCGAGGCGATCGCAAGCGGCAAGCGCGAGCGGGGCGGCGAGGATAGCGCGGCGGGTGGGCGTCATGCGTCTCCCTCCAGCGAAGGCAGACCTAGAAGGCTGCGGGTCGTCAGACCGCACGCTTCCGCAGGCCCAACTCGTCGAAGGCGGCGGTTTCGCGCTTGGCGAGGGCGATCAGCTGGTTCAGGCGGGTGGTCTCGGCGACGTGTTCGAACTTCTTCAGCTCTTCGAAGGCGCCGGTCAGGGCGTCGCGGGCGCCGGCTTCTTCGGCGTCCAGTACGGTCAGGTCGCCCTCGGCCTTGGCCTTGCGGGATTTCCAGCCGTTCAGATAGGCGCCCAGCATCATGCCGGCCTCGGCGTCCATGCGGGCGCGGTTGCGTTCGCCCTCGGCCTCGGCGTCCAGCACGGCGATGCGGAGTTCGGCGCCGGCGCGACGTTCGGCGATCTCGGCCAGGCGCTTCTGTAGCGTCTCGACCTCATAGTTGGAGATGCGGATCAGGGATTGGGCCCAAGCGGTCATCTAAATCATCACTCCCTGATCATGCCTTGGTTCAGGATTGCTTCCAGCCGGGTAAAGGAATCGGAAAGACGCGTCGCATCGTCCTTGTCCTGACCCAGAAAATCTTCGAGGGCCGGGTTCAGCGCGATGGCCCGGTCCACGATGGGGTCGGCGCCGGTGCGGTAGGCGCCGATCTTGATCAGCTCTTCCATATTGGCATAGGCGCTCAGGCACTGGCGGGCGCGCTTGTTCAACTCGCGCTCGGGCGGGGTCTGACAGCCGGGCAAGGTGCGACTGACGGACTTCAACACGTCGATGGCGGGGAAGCGCCCACGCTCGGCGATCTTGCGATCCATGACGATGTGGCCGTCCAGAATACCGCGCACGGCGTCGGCGATCGGCTCGTCATGGTCGCCGCCGTCCACCAGCACGGTGAACAGGGCGGTGATGGGCGCCGCCGTGGTGCCGTCGGGCCGGATCGGGCCGGGACCAGCACGCTCCAGCAGCTTGGGCAGTTCGGTGAAGACGGTGGGGGTGTAGCCCTTGGTGGTCGGGGGCTCGCCGGCCGCCAGCCCGATCTCGCGCTGGGCCATCGCAAAGCGCGTGACGCTGTCCATCAGGCACAGAACCTCGAGATCCTGATCGCGCAGATATTCGGCGATGGCCATGGTCATATAGGCCGACTGACGGCGCTTCAGGGCCGGCTCGTCCGACGTGGCGACCACGACGACGGCGCGTTTCAGCCCCTCTTCGCCCAGCGTTTCTTCCACGAACTCGCGCACCTCGCGGCCCCGTTCGCCGATCAGGCCGACGACGACGGCGTCGCATGTCGCCTCCTTGGCCAGCATGGACAGCAGCACCGACTTGCCCACGCCCGAACCGGCGAAGATGCCCAGGCGCTGGCCCCGGCAGGTGGTGGTGAAGACGTCCATGGCCCGCACGCCCAGATCGAGGCGTTCGCCGACCCGGCCGCGCGAATGGGCGGGCGGGGGCGGGGCGCGCAGGGGATAGGGGGCGGGGCCTTGCGGCAGCGGTCCCTTGCCGTCGATGGGCTGGCCGAAGGCGTCGATGATGCGGCCCAGCCAGGCGGTGGTCGGGCGCACGCTGGCGGCCTGGTCGATGATGCGGATATCGGCGCCGGGGGCCACGCCCTCGACCGGACCGAAGGGCATCAAAAGGGCCTTGGAGTCGCGGAAACCGACCACCTCGGCCGGCAGGGGATCGTGGCCGCGCCGTCCGATCTCGGCGCGGGCGCCTACGGCGAGGCGCGACAGGCCGCCGCGCGACTCGATCAGCAGGCCCGACACGCCCGCGACCTTGCCGGTCACGACCAGCGGATCGATCGCTTCGACGGCGGCGACGAGATTGCGCAAAAATCAGACCCCAGGAAGAGGTCTCAACAGATGCGGCAACGTGGTTAACGACCGATGAAGCGCTGCTGCAACGCGGGGGATAAGGCCGCGATTATTGCGTCTCGATTGCAACTCAAACGTGAAACGGTTTTTCAACTAATTAGGCGGCTAATCTTGCAACCGAGGCGGGCGGGGGCCGGCCGACAGCGAAGAGGTTGCAACCTATGTTCGCGCGTAAACCGAAGTCGTCGGACATGCAGGACCGGCTGATCGATCTGGACGGCAAGATGGCCGCCATCGGCCGGTCGCAGGCGGTGATCGAGTTCAACCTGGACGGCACCATCATCGACGCCAACCAGAACCTTCTGACCACGATGGGCTATAGTCTGGACGAGATCCGGGGCGCCCACCACAGGACCTTCATGGACCCGGCCGAGGCGGCCTCGCCCGACTACGCCGCCTTCTGGCGCGAGCTTAACGCCGGTCAGTTCCTGGCGCGCAAGTTCCGGCGGCTGGCCAAGGGCGGGCGCGAGGTGTGGCTGCAGGCCTCCTACAATCCGGTGTTCGGCCCCGACGGGCGGCCGGTGAAGGTGATCAAACTGGCGATTGACATCACCGCCGACGAGCAGGAGGCCGCGCGCCGCGAGGCCGAGCGGGTCGAGGCGGAAAGCGCCCAGACCCTGCTGGTTGACGCCCTGGCGGGGGTGCTGAACAAGCTGTCGGCCGGCGACCTGACCGCGCGGATCGATGCGCCGGTGAAGGGCGACCATGTGCGGGTGCGCGACGATTATAATGCTGCGGTCGAAAGCCTGCGCCAGACGATGGGACAGGCGCTGCGGGCCGTGTCGGGTCTGCGGGGCGGGGTGGGCGAAATCTCCAGCGCGTCCGACGACCTGTCGCGCCGCACGGAACAGCAGGCCGCCAGTCTGGAAGAAACCGCCGCGGCGCTGGACCAGATCACCGCCACGGTTAAACGCAGCGCGGACGGCGCCAAACAGGCCTCGGCTGCGGCCCTAGGCGCGCGCGCCGAGGCGGATCGGTCGGGCGAGGTCGTGCGCCAGGCGATCGCGGCAATGGACGGCATCAAGCGCAGCTCGACCCAGATCAGCGACATCATCGGCGTGATCGACGAGATCGCTTTCCAGACCAATCTGTTGGCCCTGAACGCCGGGGTCGAGGCGGCGCGGGCGGGAGAGGCGGGACGCGGCTTCGCCGTCGTCGCCTCCGAAGTGCGGGCGCTGGCGCAGCGTTCGGCGGAAGCCGCCAAGGAGATCAAGACCCTGATCACCACCTCCGGCCAGGAGGTGGCGCAAGGGGTCAAGTTGGTCGACGAGACCGGCGCGGCCCTGTCGGCGATCGCCGTCAAGGTGGCGGAGATGGACGCTCTGGTCAGCGAGATCGCCGCCTCGGCTCAGGAACAGGCGACGGGGCTGAGCCAGGTCAATACGGCCGTCAACCAGATGGACCAGGTGACCCAGCAGAACGCGGCCATGGTCGAACAGACGACCGCCGCCGCCATGAGCCTGAAGTCCGAAACCGAACAACTGGCCCTTCTGGTCGAACGCTTCGAGACGGGCGAAGCGCCGGCTCAGGCCCGCATCCATGACCTGTCGCACGCCGCCCCCGCCGTCCCCCTGGCCCGCGAACGCGCCCGCATCCGGGCCTTCGCCAGCGGCGGCGCGGCTGCGGCTGCGGCATCGAACGCAGGCTGGGAAGAGTTCTAGGGCGCGCTCGGCTCCAGCTCGATCTTCGTCTCCCGCGTCGTCGCGATGGCGCCGACCGAGGCGGCGACGATGGCGGCGATGGCCAGCCATTGCTGGCCGGTCAGATGCTCGTGCAGGATCACAAGCCCGGCCAGGGCGCCGACCGCCGGCTCGGCGCTGAGCACCACGCCGAAGGTGCGTTTGGGGATGCTGCGCAAGGCGACCATTTCCAGCGAATACGGCAGGGCGCTGGAGAAGATCGCCACCGCCACGCCGGCTAGGATGATGGCGGGGTTCAGCAAGGCGGCGCCCGCATGGGCCACGCCGAACGGCACGACGACCATGGCCGCCACGCTCATGCCCAGCGCCACCGACTGACCGGCGTGCAGGTGCGACAGCCGCTTGCCGAAGACGATGTACAGCGCCCAGCACAGGCCGGCGAAGGCGGCCAGGGCCATGCCGACGGGATCCAGCGCGCCGGCGCCGGCCTTGACCGGCAGCAGCAGGCCCAAGCCGACGACCGCCAGACCGATGCAGGCGAAATGGATGGGCTTTCGGGAATGGATCAGGGCCAGGGTCAGGGGCCCCATGAACTCGATGGCGATGGCCAGACCCAGCGGAATGGTGCGCAGGGCCATGTAAAAGCTGAGGTTCATCGCCCCCAGCACGACGCCGTAAAGCGCAATGGCGCCCAGGTCCGCGCGTGTCAGGCGGAACCGCCAGGGCCGGAACACGGCGACCAGCAGAACGGCCGAAATCCCGACGCGATAGGCCGAGGTCCCCTCCGCCCCGATCACCGGAAACAGCGTCTTGGCGAAGGAGGTGCCGCACGCCAGCGTCACCATGCCCGCAAACAGCGCCAGATAGGGGATCAGGCGCGCCGCCAGCGGCGAGTTCAGATGGGTTTTCAGGGCCAGCGACGTCATGGCGTAAAGCTAGCGTAACGCCGCTTGCGCTTCCCGGCGATTTTCCGCTTGAATGCGACGGAAATCGTCAATGGAGACCCTGTAATGACGAATTTCGTCACGCTCGACGATTTCGACCATAAGCTGTTGATGCGGGTCCGGCGCAACAATCTGGAGCCGGCGCGGGTGACGGCCGAGGCGGTGGGTCTATCGGAATCCGCCGTCCTGCGCCGCCTGCGTCGCCTGCGGGCCGAGGGCGTCATCGCCGCCGACGTCGCCGTCATTGATCCCGCCCGGGTCGAACCGCGCATCGTCCTGCATGTCCAGGTCGAGATGAACACCCAGGATCGTAAAGTCATGGACGCCTTCCAGCGCGCCATGAAGGCCAGCCCCGAGGTGCAGGGCTGCTGGGACGTGACGGGTGAAACCGACTATCTGCTGACCGTCGCCGTCCGCTCCATGCAGGACTACGAGGCCTTCGGCATCCGCGAACTGATCCCCGAAAAGGGCGTGCGCGGCTTCAAGAGCATGATCGTGATCCGCGAGGTCGTCGGCTTCGACCCGGGGCGCGCGGTGCTGGAGCGCTAGGTCGCCGGGGCCTCGACCACCAGGATCGCGCCGACGCCCTGGGTTTGGTTCTCGATCGTGCCGCCGATCTGGCGCACCAGGCTGTCGATTACGCGCATGCCCAGGCTGCGGTCGCTGCGGGCCGCGATCAGGTCGAAGCCCTTGCCCTGGTCCGCCACGGTGACGGTCAGGCGTCCGTCGGCGATGCGGCCGGTGACCGATACGCCGCCGCCCTCGGGGCCATAGGCGTATTTGATGGCGTTGGTGACCAGCTCGTTCACGATCAGACCGAGCGGGATGGCGATGTCGGCGCCCAGCGGCGCATCGGACGCCTCGCAGGTGACGACATGGCGGTCGCTGCCGGCGTCGATGGCCTCGCACAGCTGGCACAGGAAGTCGGACAGGATCACGGTCTGGACGTCGGCGCCGCGCCACAGCTGGTCGTGGACTTCGCTGATGGCCTGGATGCGCGATCCGGCCGTGGCCAGAGCGGCGCGCACCTCGTCGGAGGCCGCGCCGCGCGCCTGCA
>NZ_DAMBJX010000013.1:0-59343 GCF_032067225.1 Brevundimonas vesicularis
CGCGACCTGATCCGCATTCCCTCCGTCACGCCCGCCGACGAAGGGGCGATGGATGTGCTGGAACGGCATCTGACGGCGCTGGGCTTCACCTGCCGTCGCCTGGCCTTCGAGGGACCAGGCGGGCAAGGCGTCCATGCGCGGATCGAGAACCTGTATGCGCGACGCGGGAACGCCTCGCCCAACCTGTGTTTCGCCGGCCATACGGATGTGGTTCCGACCGGCCCGTCGGATCAGTGGTCGTCGCAACCTTTCAACGCCGAGGTCAAGGACGGCGTCCTGTACGGTCGCGGGGCGGTGGACATGAAGGGCGGGATCGCGGCCTGGGTCGCGGCCGTGTCCCAGGTCATCGCGGACCGCGAGCCCGAGGGCTCCCTCTCCTTCCTGATCACCGGCGACGAGGAAGGCCCCGCCCTGCACGGCACCAAGCGCGTGGTCGAGGCCCTGGCCGCCGAGGGCGAGGTCATCGACGCCTGCGTCGTCGGCGAACCCTCCTCGTCGCAACAGCTGGGCGACATGATCAAGGTCGGGCGGCGCGGCTCGCTGAACACCTGGATCACCGTCCACGGCAAACAAGGCCACGTCGCCTATCCCGAGCGCGCCGCCAACCCGGCCCCGGTGATCGCACGCCTGATGGCCCGTCTGAACGACCACGTTCTGGATGAAGGCTACGAGAACTTCCCTCCGTCGAACCTCGAAATCACCACCATCGACATCGGCAATCCGGCGACCAACATCATTCCGGCCGAGGCGAAGGCGCGGCTGAACATCCGCTTCAACCCCAGCCACACCGGCGACGCCCTGATCGACTGGCTGAACCGCGAGGCCGGGGCCATGCAGGCCGAGACCGGACTTCAGATCACCCTGGAGCACCTGTGCTCGGGCGAGGCCTTCCTGACCGAGCCGGGCGCCTTCGTGGAGGCGGTGCAGGACGCGGTCGAGGCCGTGGCGGGCCGCCGCCCCGAAGCCTCCACCACCGGCGGCACCTCCGACGCCCGCTTCATCCGCGCCCTGTGCCCGGTCCTGGAACTGGGCCTGGTCGGCCAGACCATGCACCAGATCGACGAGCGCGTGCCGACGGCGGAGCTGGAGACGCTGACGGCGGTCTATCGCCGGGTGATCGAGACGGTGTTCGAGCGGTTGTAAGCTGTCTGTCGGTTTTCCGATCTTGCTAAAATCTGGCGCTAATTGTCCCGCTCTAATCGGACCTTTGAATAGTCCGACAAAGTTGGGGAAGCGGACCTCTACAACGTCCTAGTATTCGAAACCTCTGCATCACGAGCTACGATCGCTGCGGTAGCTCGGCGTTCAGCGTCGCGCCGGTCAACTGCCCAAGCGGACTCCTCGAACCCACTCGTAAGTTCGTCTGCCTGATCCAGACGGATTACGCGCACCCTCGGGTCGAGAGGGGTCCGACGAGGGACACTTGCTTTCCCGAGGTGGGTGAGAAGAAGCCCCTGCATCTCGCCCTGAAAATCCATTCCGTACAGGTTCAGAGTATCCGCAGCGCCACGGACACGTTCAATGGCAAGGTCCAGCTCTTCGCGAACGGCGCAAGATGGGGGTGCCCATGGGTAAGGCTGCACACCCTCTGGCGGATCTAGGGGCAGGATGCTTAGCAACAGGGGAACGAGGTCCCGATGGTACGCGGTCAGAAGATCGTAATTTGCGACGTTGATGGCCGTCTGGAAAACGCGCAGGCGGACATCAAGGATAGACCATCGCTCAACCAGCCGGATAATCTGGATACCTGACGCGTACGCAGCATCAAGGGTGGGACTTATCGAAAGCGGGCGAAAGGATGTTTGCGCTTGGCCTGAACTTTTCATTCGCGCCGCGTTGTCGAGTTCGAGCTGCAGGCGTTGCAATAGAGCCTGAAGGGCAATCGTCTGATCGCACACCGCATCTGATGCCGCCATAACCTCGGCGTATATAGCCAGATTGAGCTTCAGACGTTCGGCTTCAGCCAAATGTTCTCGGGAATGGCGAGCCGATTTATCGACCTGATAGATCACAATCAAAGCAGCGATCACGGCGGCAATGATGGTGGCAATGCCTTGGATTATCGCATCGATCATTGAAAACCCGGCTAGAATGGCAGCTCTGAGGAAACCCAGAACTTCAAGTGTCAGGACGACGGCTCCCAATGTTGTGCCCCCTTGGCCTCAAGCTCTGCTTATCAGCAGCCTGACACGGACGTTTGGAACCGCCTAATCGGTGTTCCGCAAAACGTTCGGTTCGGGTCGGTTTGCGACATCGCCTCACGCTGCACTCGACCCGCCCTAACTCCGCTCCAAGAACCGCAGCGCCGTCAGGACGTGCGTCTTCACCCCCAGCGGCAAGACCTTCTCGTTCGGTGAGAACTCCGGCGAGTGGTTGGGCGCGGAGGTGGCGGGGTCGACGCCGTCGGGACTGGCGCCCAGGTGGTAGAAGACGCCGGGGATGACCTGCTGGAAATAGCTGAAGTCCTCGGCCACCGTGGTGGGGGGCGTGGCGGGGTTGACGGCGCCCTCGCCGGCCGCCTCGGTCAGGACCGGGGCCAGCCAGGCGGACAGGCCGGGGTCGTTGAACACCAGGGCGGCGTTCTGTTTGACGCCGAACTCGGCGGTGGCGCCGTAGGCCTCGGCGACATGGTCGATGGCGGTCTCGGCGCGGGCGACCAAGGCGTCGCGCTGAGCCGTGTCGAAGGTGCGCAGGGTGCCTGACAGCGTCGCGCTGTCGGGGATAATGTTGTAGCGGACGCCGGCGTTGATCGTGGCGATGGTGAAGACGGTCGGGGTCGTGGTCGGGTCGACCGTGCGGGCGGTCAGGGTGTTGACCGTCTCGACCACCTGGCCCGCCACCGCGATCACGTCCACGCCGCGCCAAGGCCAGGCGCCGTGGGTCTGTTTGCCCTTCAGGCGGATATCCACGCGGTCCGAGGCCGCCATGAACCCCTCGGGCCGATAGAAGACGCTGCCCGGACGGCCCGGCACGACGTGCAGGCCGAAGATGGCCTCGGGCTTGGGATCGTTCAGCGCCCCTTCGGCGATCATCAGGGCCGCCCCGCCCTTGGGCTCTCCCGGAGGCGCGCCCTCCTCGGCCGGCTGGAAGACGAAGACCACCGTGCCGGCGATCCGGTCCTTCATCCCCGCCAGCACCTCGGCCGCGCCCATCAGCATGGCCATATGCATGTCGTGGCCGCAGGCGTGGGCCACCGGCACCGTATTGCCCATATAGGTCCCGGTCGCGCTCGAGGCGAAGGCCAGGCCCGTCGCCTCCTGCACCGGCAGGGCGTCCATATCGGCGCGCAGGGCCACCGTCCGGCCCGGCCGTGCGCCGCGCAGCACGCCGATCACCCCGGTCTTGCCGATCCCGGTGCGGACTTCCAGCCCCAGCGATCGCAGATGGTCGGCGATCACGCCGGCCGAGCGAGTCTCGGCGAAGCCCAGTTCAGGATGCTGGTGGAAGTCGCGCCGCCACGCGACGACCTCGGGCATGACGCGCTGCACGGCGGCGTCCACGCTGGCCGTATCGACCTGAGCCTGAGCGGCGCCGGCGGCAAGCAGCAGCGCCATTGTGGAGGCGGCGAACAATCGGCGCATGTGAAGGTCCCGTGAAATTTTAAGCCCGACGACAGGTGACGGCGCCGCACCCGCTTGTGCAAGCCGTCGCGAACGGCGATTTCTGTCCGCATGGGTGAGAAGGCCTTCAAGAGCGCAAAGACCGAATGGCGCGACGTCGTTCTGGTCTGTCGTAAATGTTCCAAAAAGCTGGACGGCGGCTTCGGCCCCGGCGGCGATCTGACGCTGAAGAAGGCGCTGCGAAAATATCTGCACCTGAAGAAGGGCAAACAGGGTCGCAAGGGCGAGCTGACGGTCGTCGGCGCCGACTGTTTCGATATCTGTCCAAAGGGCGCCGTCGTCGCGGTCAACACGGCCCAACCCAAGAAGCTGCTGATCATTCCGGCCGGCGCCGATCTGTTCGAGGTCAAGACGCGGCTGGCGCTGGACGACGGACGGCGGTTGAAGCGGGTCGACGCCGCCGACTGAGGCTCGGCGCCTTTCTTCCGGCGGCCAGCCGTGTCAGAGCGAAACCATGGATGACACTCGCATCGAAAAACGCGTCGGCGTTCAGGCGACCTCGGACCGCATCTGGGATCTAGTCGCGGACCTGTCCGGCTGGGGCGCCTGGAACCCGATCGACAAGGACGTCGAGGGCGCCATCGCCTATGGCGGCCGTCTGACCATGACCGAGGCGTGGCCCGACATGGCCGAACGCCAGTCGGCGGCCCAGGTGGTGGAATGGCAGCCGCGCGCGCGGCTGGTCTGGGCGGAACGGCGCGGATTCCTGTTCCAGAGCCTGCGCTACATCCAGATCGAGGAGCTGGCGCCCGGCAACTGCATCGTCGCCATCGGCATTCGCTTTTCGGGCATTCGCGGCGAGCTGTTCCACGACAAGCACCGCCCGGCGATGAAGAAGGCGCTGGAAAGCGCCGCCGAGGGTCTGAAGGCGGCGGCGGAAGCTGGAGCGGCTTAACCGCCCTTCATCATGTCCATGACGTTCAGGATCGCCGGTCCCAGAATGACGACGAACAGCACCGGCAGGAAGAACAGGATCATCGGCACGGTCAGCTTGGCCGGCAAGGCCGCCGCCTTCTTCTCCGCAGCGGACATGCGCAGCTCGCGATTTTCCTTGGCCATGACGCGCAGGGCAGTGGCCAACGGCGTGCCATAGGTTTCGGCCTGGGTCATGGCGGTGGCCACCGACTTCACGCCTGGGTGGTTGGTGCGCTTGCCCAGGTTTTCATAGGCCATGCGACGGTCCGGAAGATACGACAGCTCGGCCGAGAGCAGCGACAGCTCTTCGGCCAGATCGATCGACGAAGGCCCCATTTCCTGACTGACCTTGGCGATGGCCGCCTCGATGGACATGCCGGCTTCGACGCAGATAAGCAGCAAGTCCAGCGCGTCAGGGAACGCCTGCATGATCGAGGTACGGCGCTTGTCGATCCGGTTCTTCAGATAGAGGTTCGGCGCATAGAAGCCCGCGACCGCCGCCGCCATGGTCGCCGTCACCTTATTCATCGTGGGCCAATCCACGACCTTGAGGACGAACAGATAGAAGGCCGCCACCACCATGAAGATGAAGGGCGAAGCGAAGCGGAAGAAGTAGAAGGTCGTCAGCGGACGCGGCCCGCGATAGCCGGCCTGAGCCATCTGACCCGCGACCTTTGGATCTTCCAGCAGCTTGCTGAGGTTCAGCCGATCCACGATCCGCTTCTTGAAGCCGTCATCAGTGTGACGCAGCGCGCCCTGACCACCGGCCATGTTCGCCCGCGACCGGCGTTTCAGGTCGTCACGGCGTTCGGCGACGGCCTTCATGCGCTTGTCCAGCGCAACCCCGCCCGTCATCGACGACATCAGAGTGATGACGGTGGCGAACACCAGCACGCCCACGCCGATGCTTAGCAGGTTCTGCGGATCGGTGATGAAGCGGATGAAGCTTTCCATGACCCCGGCCTCAGAACTTGAACGAGATCATGCGCTTCATCACGAAGATGCCGGTCGACATCAGGACGGCCGCGATCAGCAGGAGGAAGTTGCCGCGGAAGTCGGTGAACAGCGGCATCATGTAGCCAGGCGTCGTGAACATGACCATCGTCATGACCGCAGGCGGCAGGGAAGCGATGATGCCGGCCGAGGCCAAGGCTTCGGACGACAACGCCTTGATCTTTTCGCCCATCATCCGACGGGCGCGCAGCACGGCCGACAGATTGCCCAGCGCCTCGGCCAGGTTGCCGCCGGTCTTCTGCTGAATGGCGATGACGATGGTGAAGAAGCGCAGTTCCGAGGTCGGCATCCGGCCGTACATCTTCTCCAGCGCCTGCTCCAGGGTCAGGCCGACGCCCAGGCCCTCGACCAATGTCTGAAATTCGGGCCCAAGCGGAGCCGGGCTCTCGCGGGCGATGATCTTGAAACATTCGTGGACCGGCAGGCCCGACTTGATGCCGCGCACGATCACGTCGACGGCGTTGGGAAACTCCAGCGAGAACTTCTTCATCCGCGACTTGCCAAGGAAGCCAACGACCCAGCGCGGCAGGCCAAGACCGAAGATCAGCGCGATGCCGACAACCACCAGGATCGGCAAACCGAAGATCAGCGCGCCCAGGCCGGTCGCGAGCCCGACCACAGCTGAGATGATGTAGAAGGTCGTCACGCTCAGGCTCAGCCCCGCCTGTTTCAGCCGCGACGCCAGGGTCGTGCGCGCCTTGCGCTCGCGGCGGTCGGCGTCCTGAAGCTGAACCAGGATTTGTTTGCGGCGCGCCTCGGGCGTATTGGCGGCGGCGGCCTTGCGGGCGATCGCGGCGCTCTTCTTGGGTTCGCCCAGATTTTGCGCGCGCTTGACGGCCTGGGCCGAGGAATCGTCTCCCCCGACGAAGACCCAGCCCAGTCCGCCGATGGTGATGAAGGCCAATACGGCGGCGAGAATTGGAAGCATCGTCCTACTCCGCCGCGTCCAGGGCGTCGGCCAGCTCGCGCTCCAGCCCGTAGTATCGGGCGCGGTCCCAGAAGCGGGGACGGGCGATGCCGGTCGAGCGATGACGGCCGATGATCTTGCCGTTCTCGTCCTCGCCAGTGACGTCGTAGACGAACAGGTCCTGCGTCACGATCACATCGCCTTCCAAGCCCACGACCTCGGTGATGTGGGTGATGCGGCGCGAACCGTCGCGCAGACGGGCGGCCTGGATGATGACATCGACCGAGCCGACAATCATCTCGCGGATCGTCTTGGACGGCAGGCCGTAGCCGCCCATGGTGATCATGGACTCCATCCGGCTGATGGCTTCGCGCGGGCTGTTGGCGTGCAGCGTGCCCATAGAGCCGTCGTGGCCCGTGTTCATGGCCTGCAACAGGTCGAACGCCTCAGGTCCGCGCACCTCGCCGACGATGATCCGCTCGGGACGCATCCGCAGACAGTTCTTGACCAGATCCCGCATGGTGATCGTGCCCTGGCCTTCCAGGTTCGGCGGGCGGGTTTCCAGACGCACCACGTGCGGCTGCTGCAGTTGCAGCTCGGCGGCGTCCTCGCAGGTGATGACGCGTTCGGTCGGGTCGATGAAGGCCGTCAGGGTGTTCAGCAGGGTCGTCTTGCCCGAGCCGGTGCCGCCCGAGATGACCAGATTGCATCGCGAGGCGCCGATGACGCCCAAGACGCGCGCGCCTTCGGGACTGATGGAGGCGTACTCCACCAGATTCTTCATCGTCAGCTTGTCTTTCTTGAACTTCCGGATCGTCAGCGTTGGGCCGTCGATGGCCAGCGGCGGAGCGATGACGTTGACACGCGAACCGTCCGGCAGACGGGCGTCGCAGATGGGGCTGCTTTCGTCCACGCGGCGGCCGACCTGGCTCACGATCCGCTGGCAGATATTCATCAGCTGCGTGTTGTCGCGGAACCGGACATTGGTCAGCTGGACCTTGCCCGCGACCTCGATGAAGACGCGGCCCGCGCCATTGACCATGATATCGGCGATGTCGTCGCGGCTCAGCAGCGGCTCCAGAGGACCATAGCCCAGGACGTCGTTGACGATGTCCTGAACCAGATGCTCCTGCTCGGCGACCGACATGGAGACGTTCTTGATCGCCACCAATTCGGCGACGATGTCGCGGATTTCTTCCGATGCCGCCTTCTGGTCCAGATGCGCCAGCTGGGCCAGGTCGATGGTGTTCATCAACGCGTTGAAGATGGTCGTCTTCGTCGCGTGATAGTAGTCGCTCTGTTCCCGGACGATCTCGGCGACCGCCTGGGCCTTCTTCAGCTGTTCAAGACCCGCCGTAGCCTTCGGGCCCGTACCGGCGACATTGCCGGTGGGACGCGGAGCCTCAGGGGCAGGCTTGGGCTTGGGACGCGAGGCTAGGGCGTCCAGACGATCGGCCGGCGCGGGCTGGGTCGGGGCAGACGCGCGGTCGAAGGCGTCGGCCGCCGGTTCCAGATCCTCGTCGGCATAGGCAAAGGCTGATGCGTTGGTCGTCGCCGCCATCGGCGCGGCGGCCGCCTGCATGCTGAACACGGACACAGGTTCGCCGCCGGGCGCGGATGCCGGCGCGGGGGCCGGGGCCGGCCGCAGGGGCGCAGGGGCGGAGCCGGGCTGACCTGTGCGTTTGCCGAACATGCGTCAGCGCTTCTTGAACATATTGGCGAACAGGGATTTCGACGCCCCGTCCGCCGGCTTGGTCTTTTCCGCCTTGCCGGCCTTCGCCGGCTTGGCCTTAGGTCCCGCCACCATCGGCAGTTCGCGGCGCGACACGATTTGGGCCAGGGTCTGGAAGGCTTCGGCCGACTTGGTCTTGGCGCCGGCGTCCAGGATCATCTGGCCGTTGTTGGCGGCCGCGCCAAAGGTCTTGGCGTCGAACGGAATGATCAGGCTGGGGTGCACGCCGAGCGCCGCCCCGAAGTCCTTGGCCGGAATTTCCGGGCGTCCCGGCACGCCGACCTGGTTCAGCACCAGACGCGGCGGCGCGTCATTGGGGCGGCCCTGACGGATTAGGTCGATCATGTTCTTGGCGTTGCGCAGGGACGCCAGGTCCGGCGTGGCCACGACCACCACCTCGTCGGCGCTGATCAGGGTGCGACGCATCCACGGCGACCACAGATGCGGAAGGTCCAGCACGACGAAGGGGGCCGTGGCGCGGATCTGGTTGGTGACCTCCTCGAACGCCTCGGTCGAGATGTCCCAGTCCGTGTCCAGACTCGCGGGCGCGGCAAACAGACTCAGCTTGTCGGTGCAGCGGACCATCATCCGGTCCAGCAGCGTCGAGTCCAGCCGGTCGGGCTGGCCCAGGGCGTCAGCCACGCCGTTCAGCGGGTCCTGATTGAAATCCAGACCGGCGGTGCCGAACGGCAGGTCATAGTCGACGATCACCGTATTGGCGCCGATCCGCTCGGAAATCGCATAGGCGGTGTTGTGCGCCACGGCCGAGGCCCCCGCCCCGCCCCGCGCGCCGACGAAGGCGATGGTGCGACCGACGAAGGGCTGGGCCGGGTCGTTGAACAGGCCGCCGATAGCCGCGATCAGCTGCAGCGGCTGCAAGGGCGCCACCAGATATTCACTGACCCCGCGCCGCATCAGTTCGCGGAACAGGATGATGTCGTTCGTCGCGCCGATCACCACGACCTTGGTGCCGGCGTCGCAGACCTCGGCCAACTGATCGACTTCCCACAGCAGGGTTTGGGGGTCTTTCAGGCACTCGACGATGATCAGCGGCGGTGTCGGCTCTTGCTGATAGGTCTCGACGGCCGCAGCGACGCCGCCGACACGGATCTGAGTCGTGGCGCGCGACAGGCGACGGTCCTGCGCCGCACGTTCGGCCGAGGCGAGTGTGTCCTGGCGCTCGGCGAAGACATGGATGGCGATGCGCGGCACTGACACTTCGCCGATGTTGCTGGCGGGGGCCAGACCGGTGAAGGCCAGACCCGTATCCATCAGGCTGGCTTGCGCCTGGGCGACCACGTCACCGACCGGATTGAAGCCGGCGGCGTCGGGCGCATAGGCCGGGGCGGCCGGGACCGGCGCTAGAGGCGCGGCCTGAAGCGGCGATTGGGGCTGAGGCGCCGCGCTGGCCGGCATCGCCGACGCCGCAGGCGTGAACTGAAGCGGGCTGCGCGGCGCGGCGACGTCGTCAACCGGAGGCGCGAACTCCATATCGACATCGAACGCGTCGTCGAAGGTGTCGAACTCGCGAGGGGCTGGGGCTGTGCTCATGATCAGTTCACCGCACGGGACACGGCGGTATCCCGGATCAGGTCTTCACGATCCGCCGACGTCGGCTTGCCGCCGCGATAGGCATCGAACACTACGGTTCGCCGCCCGGCGTCCGCTGGCGTCATGGCGCGTGGCCGCTGGATGTCGCGTGGATCCTCGATCTGGGCCGCCAGATTGGCCGTCACGGCGCATCCAAAGTTCGATGCCGACTGATTGTCGCCGGTCCGGCTCAGATTGCCCCAGGCGGTTCCGCACTGCGGCACGGCGGCGCGGATCGTCTGATAGCCGACGACCACGGGCGCACGCGGATCCGGCGCGGCGTAGCTGACCAAGGTGATGCGCTCCGGCGCGACGCCGTAGGCCGCCAATGCCGATTGAACGTCATAGGCGATCTTCAGGGCCACCGGATCGTTTCCGGCGGGGGCTTCGATGACCATCGGCACGGCGTCGACGTAGCGATAGCGCCTGACCAACTCTTGCAGCGCGCCGTTTTGCGTTGGTGACAGGCCGCTGTCGTGAACCGCGAGGGCGATCCGATCCAGATTCGGCTCGACCTGGAGCTGATAACGCGAGGTCGGCGTCAGCGGCGGCTCGCCGCCCAAGCTGGCGGGGCCGCCGACACAGGCGCCCAGCGCCAGGGCCGTGGTCGTCAGAAGTGTAGCAATCAGGGTGCGAGTCATGGATGTGCTCACTCGATCACATAGCCGACCGAACCGGCCGGGGGCGCATTCGGCAGCCCATAGACCTGGTTCAACTGGCCAAAGAGGATGGTCTGGCTGTCCTCGGCGATCCGCAGGCCGTCCGCCGGCGTCTGCATTCGCGACGGCGACGTCGGGCTGACGATATAGGGCTCGACGATCACGACCAGTTCGGTTTCGCCCATCAGATAATCGCGCGACCGGAACAGCGATCCCAGCACCGGCAGGTTCGTGACGCCCGGCAAAGAGTCCACCGTCTGGCGGCTGTTTTCCTGAAGCAGTCCGGCGATCATCATCGACCCGCCCGAGGGGATTTCGATCGTGTTCTCGCTGCGGCGGACCGTCAGACCCGGCAGAGTGATCGACGAAGGCGTCCCGGCGCCGATCGTCAGGCCGCCTTGCGACGACAGTTCGGACACCTCGACCTTGACCTGCAGGCTGATGCGCCCTCCGGACAGCACCACCGGGCGGAAAGAAAGGCCGACCCCATAGGGTTTGTACTGGACGGTAATCTGACCTTGCGAATCGCGGCTGGCCGGCACGGGGAACTCGCCCCCGGCCAGGAAGCTGGCGGCTTCGCCGTTGACGGAAGTAAGGTTTGGCTCGGCCAGGGTGCGCAGCAGGCCCACACGCTCAAACGCCTTGAGGGTAGCCTCGCCCTTGTTCAGGCCATCCGATCCAGGCCCCGTGCCGGGTTGGGCGGTATCCCAGTTCACAGAATCCCCCGGGCCTCTGACCGTGAACGGGCACAGGGCTCCGGGCTGCCAGCCCGCTCCAACGCATGGACGCTGCATCTGATAGTTTTTCGTCGTATCGATCGACGTTCCAGCGCTGATACCGCCTAGCAGGGCGCCATTGACGCCCCAGGTCGCGGCATTGCCCAGCAACCACTGCGCGTCACCCAACTGCCCCAGCACCGCCGAGGTATTGAAGCCCAGTTGCTTGATGACGTTGCGTTGAACCTCGACAACACGAACCTTCAGCGTCACCTGATCCGAGCCTGGTACGGTGATCAGGTTCAGAACCTTCTCGGGCGCCGAAACGAAGGCGGCGGCGATGCGGCTGGCCTGCGTCGATTGCGCAGGGTTTTCGGCGACCCCGCTCAGGATGATGCTGTCGTTGACAGCCTCGGCCCTAACGCCGCCCCCTGGGATCATGCGATCCAGCGTGTCCTGAAGCGCGCTGGTGCCGGCGTCCACGCGGACCCGTAGGCTCAGGATGGTGCGGCCGGCTGCATCCAGAAACACGGCGTCGGTCTCACCCGGCGCGATACCGATGACGGTGATGCGGCGCGGCGAGTGCAGCATGGCCTCGGCCACCTGCGGATTGGAGACGATCACGTCGCGGGCATCGGCCGGCAGATCGACCGCGAACGAGGTGCCGCGCGGCAGGTTGATCAAGCGCTGCGCCGCACCCGTCGAGACGGCGGCGCGGGTTTGGGCGACGCCGGCTGGCGCGGCGGCCAGGGCAGCCAGAAGGGCGCAGGCTACGGCAGCGGCGGCCTTGCGCATCGTGGGTCGGCGCATCGGTTGAGTTCTCATGGCACGGCCACCACTTCGGGCGCGCCGCCGCGATAGATGCGCACGGCCTGGGGTTGGGAAACGGTCGCTACGGGGCGGCGCGTGGCGCCGGATGGCCCGGCGGTGTCGGCATAGGATCGCAGCGAGAGCGACAGTTCGCCCTCGGACTTGGCCTGGGCCAGCAGAACCGAGTCCTGCGGCCTGACTTCCAGGGTCGCGGTGGCGCCCACGACGGCCTGGGCGTCGTCGCCGACGCGGGTCGCCTGGTCGATGGCCAGGACCTTGATGTTCTGCAGCACAACGCCCGAGGCGAACTTGGACTTGGTCGCGCCCTCAACGGCGCCGTCGCGGTTGGTTTCGGCGGTCAGCACCACATCGACGCGGTCGCCCGGCAGAATGAAGCCGCCAGCGGCGGATTCCACAGTCACGGCGATGGCCATGGCCCGCATGCCCGGCTCCAGATAGGCGGCCAGATAGCCGCTGTCGCCGGCGCGCACGATCTTGCGCGACACGATCGGCTCTCCGGCCAGAATGGGTTCGCGGACCACCGAGCCGATATAGTCGGATTTGGCGCCGGTCGTGGCCAGCTCCGTCGCCGCCTTGGCGACGCGGTTCACGGCGTCCGTCGCCTTCGCCGTTGCGCTTTCCGCAGCGGGCTTGGCGGGCACCGGCGTGGAGCCGTCGGTGATGAAGACGGGATTAACCTCGTCGACGGGCCAATCTTTCCATTCCAGGTCAGCTTCCACCAGACGCTTGCCGGGTTCAAGATCCTTGGCGGCGACCAGCACCTTGGCCATCGGGCGGACTTCGACGGGAGCGGCATTGGCGGGTGTCGTGGGCTCGTTCGACGACGAGCCCATGGCCCGGACCACCAGGGCCAGACCGATGGCCGAGACGGCGGCGATGCAGATGACGACGATGCGGGCGGGCTTCATCCAAGATGTCTCCAGCGGGCGCTCTGTTTCGGATTCATCCCCCGACGCCTACCGTTAACAATCATGGGCCTTGCGGGTTAACGCTTCCTAAGCGCCGCGAACGCCGGTCAACGGGGTGTCAGCGACCCGAGGCGAAGGTCAGCAGCAGACCGCTCTCGGGCAGGGCCAGCAGGGCGCCGATCGCGATGGCGACGCCATAAGGAATGTCGCCCTTGGGCTGCATCAGATTGATGACCCAGCCTTGCGACACCGAAGGGGCGACCATCGGAAAATACTGACGCGCGGTCATCAGCAGCAGGCAGAAGGCGCCGCCCGCTATGCCGGTGTAGATCAAAAAGGGCGCGACGGCGCTCATCCCCATCCACAGACAGCTGGCGGCCAGCAGCTTGGCGTCGCCTCCACCGATCCAGCCGGCGGCGAACATGCCCATGCCGACCAGCAAGGCCGCGAACCCGATGCCGACATGGATGGCGACATCCATCGGCGCGGCCCCGATCAGAAAGGCGATTGGGAAGAAGGCGCCGATCAGGGCCAGCGAGATCCAGTTCGGGATCTTCATGGTGATCAGGTCGTGCAGACCGCCGACGATGACCAGGGCCGGAAAGACGCCCAGCAGGGTGAGCAGCAAAATATCCATGACGCCCATTTTCATCGGCAGGGCTTAAGTTTGGGTTGCCAACAGAAAAGGGCCGGAGCTTTTCAGCTCCGGCCCCGTCCCTGCGTCGATCGCTCGACGATTAGGCGTTCGCTTTATTAAGTTCGGTGGACACCTTGGTGAAGGTCGCCTTCAGGCTGGTGTTCATCGTGGTCAGGACGGTGATCAGGGCGACGGCGACCAGGGCGGCGATCAGGCCGTATTCGATGGCGGTGGCGCCCGATTCGTCTTTGGCGAAGCGCGAGATGAACTTGGTCATGGGTAGTTCCTTTTCAAATGGTCTAGCGAGCAACTTGGCGGGGGGAGCCGGTAGCCCGCTTGACCCCCAAACGCAGGATCAAAATGCACCAGGGCCGTTAAATCTGAGTCACGAGGTTTGGTTACGCGCAGATTTACCAAAGAAAATTCTCATAACGGCGCTTCAGCCTTTGTTGAGGATCACGGCTGCATCATGCGCGCGTCCGCGTTCACACGCGCCACTATCAAGAGCCGCCGATGTCTCGCATCCCGTCCTTCCTGATCGCCGCCGCCCTCTTCACCGTACCCTTGGCCGCCCCCGTCGCCGCCAACGCCCAGGACGGCGCGCTGAACGTCGAGATCGATCGCTCGGCGCGCGTTCAGCTTCGCGGAGCCGCGGCCTCCATCATCGTCGGCAACCCCCAGATCGCCGATGTCTCGCTGGTGGACGCCAACACCATGTTCATCGTCGGCAAGGGTTATGGCGTGACCGAAGTCGTCGCTGTCGACGGCGTGGGTCGCACCCTGTTCCAGCGCGAGGTCGTGGTGACAGGCGGCTCGACCGGTTCGGTTCGGGTCTGGCGCGGAGCCCAGGCCACAGAAATGGCCTGCGGCGCCTCCTGCACCCCAAGCGTCCGATCCTCATCCTCGTCGGCGGCCGCCGCAGCGCCCACCGCCCCCTGATTCCGGCCGATGGCAGACTTGAGATCATCGCCGCCACGCTCGGCGCGCTCGAAGCGCAGGCGCGAAGGCGCGGCCGCCGTGGAATTCGCCATGGTCGCCATCCCCTTCTTCCTGATGATCTTCTCCATCCTGGAGCTGGGCGTGGTCTTCGTGCTGGACTCGGTGCTGGAGACGGCGACGATGGAAAGCGGCCGCCTGATCCGCACGGGTCAGGCCAAGGACCAGAACTTCGACAAGGAGAAGTTCAAGACCCAGGTCTGCGACAAGATGGTGGTCTTCAAGTCCGACTGCGCGAACCGAATGACGGTGGACGTGCGCGTCATACCGAAGTTTTCATCTCCGAACGTGCCAGACCCCATCACCAACAACGCCATGGATCCGTCCAAGACCACCTATGACGGCGGTCAGGCAGGGTCGTTGATCCTCGTTCGCGTCTGGTACACCCATCCGCTAGTCACGCCCTTGCTGAGCCAGGCCGTTTCGCGCGTCGGTCCGGGCAAGGTGTTGATGACCGCGACGACCGCCTTCCGTAACGAGCCTTGGCAATGAGGCGCGGGCTGGCTCGCTTCTGCGGGCATCTTCGGATGCTCCGGCATGACGTTCGTGGTGTCGCCGCGGTCGAGTTCGCCTTCCTCGCGCCGATCCTGATCCTGTTCTACTTCGGCATGGTGGAGTTCTGTCAGGGCTATATGGCCCTGAAGCGCACGGGGCACGTCTCGTCCATGGTCGCCGACCTGGTGTCTCAAAGCGACAGCGTGACCAAGACCGATCTCACGGACGTCTTCGCCATCGGCGACCTGATCATGGCGCCCTTCGCCGCAACGCCTCTGACCCAGCGCGTCAGCAGCGTAACCCGCGTCAACGCCACGACCTACAAGGTGGACTGGAGCGTCGGTAAGGGCGTGACGTCAAAACTGACCGTCGCCGAAGCGAAAATTCCTTCGGACATGCTGGAAGAGGGTGAGTCCGTTATCGTCGCCGAAGCCTTCTACGACTACAGCTCGCCCTTCGATCAGGTCGCGCCCTATGTGACCAAGTTCAGCCGCATGTCCTATCTGCGCCCCCGGACCGTCGACACGATCACCTGCAGCAACTGTTGAGCTCAGACGCCGACCAACGCCTGTCGCATCGCTGAAATCTTGACGTCCGTTTCCGCCTCTTCGGCGGCCGGATCGCTGTCGGCGACGATGCCGGCGCCGGCGAGGGTGCGATAGTTCCAGACGCCGTCTTTCCGTTGGAAACCGGCGGTCCGGATCAAGACCGATGCGGTCAGGGCGCCGTTGTCGCCAATCAGGAACAACGACCCGCACCAGGGTCCGCGCGGCCGTTCGTGCGCGGCGATCACCTTCATCGCCTGATGTTTGGGCGCGCCGGTGATCGAGCCGGGCGGGAAGGTCGCTTCCAGCAGGTCGGCTGGACCCACTGCGGGCTGGGCCTCGCCCGTCACGGTCGAGACCAGATGATGCACCGTCGGGTGCTGCTCGACTTCGAACAGGGTCTCCACCTGGACCGATCCGGGCCGTGACACGCGCGCCAGATCGTTGCGCATCAGGTCCACGATCATCAGATTCTCCGCGCGATCCTTCAGGCTGGCCCGAAGCTCGCTCGCCAGGGCCTGGTCCTGGTCGAAATCGTCCGCGCGTGGGCGCGTGCCCTTGATCGGACGCGCCTCGATGCGGCGGCTGGCGGGATCGAGGGCGAGGAACAGTTCGGGGGAGTTCGACACCAGCGCCCGATCCCCGACCCGCCAATAAGCCCCGAACGGCGACGCCCGCTCCTTTTGCAGCCGCAGGAAGACCTCGAACGGATCGCGGCCGAGGCTTAGCTCCCCGGACCAGGCCCGGGCGATATTGGCCTGGAACAGCTCACCCGCCCCGATGCGCTGCACCACATCCGCGACCGCGTCGCGGTAGGCGCTCGCCGGCGCCTCGGCCTCGAACCGGTCGGCCGGCGCGGAGGGGGTCACGACCGGTGCGGCCATCGTCAGCCAGGTCAGGGCCCGCTCGGCCACCGCCGTCGCCTGCTCCGCCGTCGCACCTCTTCCCGTGGCGCATACTGAGCGCCTTTGATGATCGAAGCTCAGCATGGCGGGATAGCGGGCCAGCATCAGATCGGGCCAGATCGTCTCGCGCGGTCCGGTGGCCGGCCGGGCGCCCGCGTCATAGGCGGCCAGACCGACAACACCGGCGGCAAACAGCGGATCCCGCAGCGCCTTGAACGGCGCGGCGTCATCCACAGGACCGACGCGCACCGCGTCCGGCGCCTGGGCGACATGGGACCAGCGGCCGCCCGGCCCGCCGTCCGACAGCAGGGCCAAGGCGCCGTCGCCGCCGCCGAGACCCGCCGCCACCTCCACCGGGTCGACCCAAGGCGCGTCGCGCGTGACGGTGTGGCTGAATACCTCGCTCACGCGGTCAGCCGCTCCAGGATCCGATCACGGCGCGCCGCATCTACGCCCAGCGCCTCCTTCAGATAGGCGTCCACCGATCCGTGCCGCGCCTCGACCTCGGCGAAGGCGGCGTCCAGATAGGCGGCCTCGACCCCCAGGAAGGCGACGATCGCGTCGTCCGAGGCCACCCGACCCGTCATCTTGTGCAGCTGTTTGGCGATGCCGGGTGCCCGGCCCGCCAGATCGACGGCGGTGTTGGTCAGCAGATAGTCCTCGACCATGTCGTCGCGCGACACGCCCAGCAGATGGTGGGTCAGGGCGGCGAGAAACCCTGTCCGGTCCTTGCCCGCCGCGCAATGGATCACCACGGGCCGGTCTTGATCCGCCAGCGCCTGAAAATAGCGGCCGAACACATCTTGATGCGAGGTGTCGAACGGCAGGCTGCGATAGGTCTGGGTCATGAAGCGCCGCCCCGACTCTGGCGTCAGGTCGGCGGTCTTCAGAAAGGTGATGTGCGGCGCCTCGGCCCCGTCGTCCACGCCGCCTTCGATGATCTGCCCGCTGAAGCCGTCGGGCCGGCGCGACGGCTGATCGCGGCGCTCGCCGGGTCGGCGCAGATCGACCACAGCTCCGATGTCCAGCGCCTTCAGCCGCTCCAGGTCCGCCTCGCTGGCCCGGGCGTGGTGGGCCGAACGCAGCAGTCTACCGGGCTTTACGCGCCGCCTGGCCGCCGTGGCGTAGTCGCCATAGTCGCGAAAGTTGTCGATGGCCTCGAAGGCGTGAAGGCGGTCGGTCATGACCGCGCTTCTAGCCTATGTTCACCGCTCTGGCAGCAGACCCGCCATGGCGTCCAGATAGGCGACGAAGGCGTCGCGTCCCTGATCGGTCAGACTGGCCTCCGTCAGCGGCTTGCGACCGTTGAAACTCTTGGAGACGGCGACGAAACCCGCCTCTTCCAGCTTTCGCAGATGGACCGACAGATTGCCGTCCGTCGTCTGCAACCGGGTCTTCAGCGTGGTGAAGTCGGCCGATCCGGCCCCGGACAGATAGGCCATGATCCCCAGCCGGATGCGCCCGTGAATGACGTCGTCGATCCGGCTGATGTCGAAGTCGTCGGCCATGCTCAGACCACCTCCGACGGTTCCTGACGCATCAGGACGATGCCGGGGACCAGGGCCACGGCCAACAGGATCACGGCGAAGACCGGATAGATCGTGGCGCTGCCCATGAACCAGGCGACGGCGACGGCGCCGACGTAGGAAGCCAAGGCCGTGTAGGACATCCAGCGCGTTTTGGTCATGGCCGCGCCGATCATCCAGGCCGAACCATAGGCGACCAGAACCACTGTGGGCATCACCGCCATCCAGGACCACTGGCCGGTCTTTAGGGATAGAGCGACAAGCGCCAGCCAGGTGACGAAAATCCCGTAACCCACGCCCTCCCACGCCGCGCCGACCGCCTTGTTGCCGGCCGAGTTGACGCCGGGCTTCTTTTGTATGCGGCCGATCAGGACGGTCAGGGCGATGGCGAACACCACGCCGGCGACGATCCAAACCCACAGTTGGGACCAGGGGTTCAGCCGAACGAGGCCCGACTGGATGGCCCATTGGATCAGACTGGTCGTTCCGAACACGATCCCGGCCGTCACCAGGATCGGGCCGGCCAGAAGCGGCGCATGCCGCCCCTCGTGGGCCAGGCTGCGCATATAGGCGATGTCGTCCTGAATGGCTTGGGTCTCGCGGGTCATGATGCTCTCCTCCTCGAACCGTTGAGACAGGATCGCCCATTTGCTTTGCTTTGTAAAGTTCTTTCTTCCGGGATCACGCTGCGCATGAAAAAGGGGCGAAGCCTTCGGCTCCGCCCCTCGCTCGACTTGGTGTCTTCAGCCTAAAGTCGCGGCGCGCCGCGTCCACGCAGTCCGCCGGCCACCAGGGCGATGACGAACAGGATAATGGCCACGACGGCGACGAACTTGGCGATCTCGAACGAGAAGTTCGCAATGCCGCCGAAGCCGAGAACGGCCGCGACAAGGGCCACGACGAGGAAGATAATTGCCCAGCGCATCATGGGTTTAGCTCTCCTGAGTTGATGTTGCCGTCGGCGACCCGGGAGCCGTTCGTCGGTCTGCATCATCAACGCCAGGGTCGCCTGGCCGTTCCATCGCCTATCGACGGCGACGACGCGAATAGCCGCCCTGATCCATCTTGCGATCCGCGACCATGCTGGCGACGATCGCCGCCAGGGCCGGGTTGCGCAGCAGCAGGAAGGCCGCGCCCAAACCGCCCACGGCGCCCACGACCGGACGCTCGCGCACGATGTGGATGATCTTGCCCATCAGTCCCTCCGGCTCGTCCTCTTCGTCCGCCTCGTCGTGCTTGTCGCCCTTCAGGAACACCAGCGCCACGATCAGGGCGACAAGGGCGAACAGACCGAACGTCACAGCCGCTGCGCCGAGCGGCGTCAGCGTCAGGCTGAGCGCATAGAAGATGGCCACGCCAAGGAACACGACGGCCAGAAAGACGCTGGCGGCGACGACGGCCGTCGCCACCAGCTTTTTGACGATGCTCTTGAACATCAGCGGCGGCGGCCGGCCAGCAGCATGCCGAGGATGACGCCGACGCCGAGCGCCACGGCGGTCGATTGCAGCGGACGCTCCTGCACGCGTTCGACGACATAGCGTTGCGCCTCGTCGAAGCGTTCGGCGGCGTCGTCGTAATATTCGCGACCCTTCACGCGGGCCTCGTCGTAATAGCTGCGGGCCTGCTCGCGGACTTCGTCGCTCTTGGCGCGCAGCTTGGCTTCGGCCTCGGCGGCCTTGTCGCGCAGGCGTTGGGTCTCTTCGCGGGCGCCGGTCTTCAGATCCTCCTTGAGGGTCTTCAGGTCGGCCTTGATGTCTTCTCGGGCCTTGGTGGTGGCCATGGTGCGCGCTCCGTTGAAAGCTTGGCGGTAGAATAGAGAACCCCGTGTTGCAACGCCACATGCGCAACGAGGTTCCTTTAGTTGGGCCGGGCGTCCGCCTCTCGCCACAGGCTTTTCGCCGCACTAGAACGGTCGCCATGACCCAATGGCTGTTCGCGCCCCGCCCCGCCCCGTCCTTGCCGATCGTCGGATCGGACCAGCGGTTCCCCGTTCGCCGCATCCTGTGCGTGGGCCAGAACTACGCCGCCCATGCGCGCGAAATGGGGTCGGACCCCGACAAGCAGACGCCCTTCTTCTTCACCAAGCCAGGCGACGCCATCGTCTCGGACGGCGCGAACCCATCCTATCCCTCGGCGACCGCAAACCTGCACTACGAGGCCGAACTGGTCGCTGCGATCGGGCCGGGCGAGGACGGCGGGGTCACTATCGTCGGCTGGGCCGTCGGCTGCGACCTGACCCGCCGTGATCTTCAGGCCGAGGCCAAAAAGGCCGGCCGGCCCTGGGACGCCGCCAAGGGGTTTGATCAGTCCGCGCCCTGCGGGCCCATCACCCTGGGCGACCTGCCTTTCCCCGACGGCGCCATCCGCCTGAGCGTCAATGACGAAACCAGACAGGACAGCGTCCTGAACGACATGATCCTGAACCCCGACCGGATCGTCGCGGCGGCCGCCGCCCTGTGGTCGCTGCAACCCGGCGACCTGATCTTCACCGGCACGCCGTCCGGCGTCGGTCCGGTCAAGCCGGGCGACCGCGTCGTTGTCACCATCGATGGCCTGGAGACGCTCAGCTTCGAGGTGCAGTCGTGATCCTGCACGGCTACTGGCGCTCGGGCGCCAGCTACCGCGTTCGCATCGCTCTGAATCTCAAGGGGATCGGCTACGAAAATGCCGCTCACGACCTGCGCAAGGGCGAACAGAAGACGCCCGACTATGTGGCGCTGAACCCGCAGGGCATGGTCCCCGCCCTTCAGGACGGCGATTTGGTCCTGACCCAGAGCCCGGCCATTCTGGAATGGCTGGAGGAAACCCGCCCCGACCCGGCCCTGCTGCCGAAGGGGGCGAACGACCGAGCGACCGTGCGCGCCATGGCCGCGCTGATCGGCTGCGACATTCATCCGCTCAACAATCTGCGCGTGTTGAAGGCCATCCGGTCTGGGTTCAACGCCGATCAGGCCGCCGTGGACGCCTGGGCGGCCCAGTGGATCGCGCCGGGCTTCGACGCGCTGGAGGCGCTGGTCGCCCGCCACGGCGCCGGCTGGAGCTTCGGCGACGCCCCGACCCTGGTCGATTGTTATTTGATTCCACAGATGTATTCGGCGCGACGCTTCAACATGGACCTGTCGTCCTGGCCGCGCCTGCTGGCGGTCGAACAGATCGCCCTGGCCCACCCCGCCTTCGCCTCGGCCCACCCGGACTTGCAGCCGGACGCCGACGCCTGATTTTCGCCTCAGTGCGCATATCAGCGGTGGATAAGTAGGGTTCGCTTAAGGTCTCGCTCAGCGTCCCTTAAGCATTGGCGATCATAGTGTCGGGCGTGTCGTATTCCCCCGCCACACCTTCGGCGTCGTCGCCCATCCATCGCCTGGCCCTCGCCGTGGTGACCGAGCCCGAGCGCGCGCCCGGCGCCTTCATGAGCGCGCCCTCCGGCGCCCGCGAAGACGCCATGCGTTTTCTGCTGCAAACCGGAGCCGACGCCGGGGTCAAGCTGATCGCCACCCGGCCCGAGGGCGACGGCGAACGCCTGCTGGGTCAGGCCTGGCCCTTCCCCTCGCCTTTCCAGGTTACGGTCCGCACCGTGCCGCTCAGCGAAGGTCTGGACCGGGTCGAGGCCCGCGCTCGCCGCTCGCTGGAGCGGATGGGCCTGCCGCGCGGCGATGTTCTGCTGATTTCCAACGCCGCCGATCTGGCCGGCGCCGAAGGCCGCGCCCTGTGGGATCGCGCCCGCAGCCTGAAGGATCGCGGCCTGTTCCGCCGCATCGGTTTCTGCGCCACGATCGAGGACGGTCCCGCGCTTCTGGCCCGCCGTCTGGAAGCCGATGTGGTCCAGGTGCCGTGCAGCCTGCTGGATCAGCGCGCGGCGCAGGACGGCGTTCTGGAAGCCATCGCCGACACGGGCGCCTCGGTTCATCTGTCTTCGGTCTTCGCCGGCGGCCTGCTGTTTGCGGGCGGCGACGATCTTCCGGCCGAACTGGCCAGTCATGCCCAGGCCCTGTCGCGCACGCGTCGGCGTCTGGCCGAGCAGCGCTGCGATCCGATGCAGGCGGCTTTGGGTTACGCCCTGGCCCTGCCCGGCGTCGACAAGGTCGTGGCCAGCGTCGCCTCCGCCGCCGAACTGCGCGCCATCCTGGCCGCCGCCCACGCCCCCTGTCCCAATCTGGACTGGGCGGCTCTGGCGCTCGAGGCGCCGGCGGCCTTCACCGCCGACGCCCGCGCCCGGATCAGTAGCGCAGCCTGATCCCGACATAGCCGGACCGTCCCGGCTCGCCGTATCCGAACACCTGCTGATAGTGTTCGTCGCCCAGGTTCTCGATCCGCGCCGTCAGGGTGACCTGGTCGGTCAGTTCATAGGCCGCGTTCAGATTGGCGGTGACGAAGCCGTCGCGCGCCACGGTCGAGAAGCCGCCCGAATCGTCCTGATCGCCTTCCGCCCGCACCGTCAGCGCGCCGGACAGACGGTCGCCCGTCCAGCCCAGGGTCGCCGAACCGGCGTGTTCCGGCACACGCAGCAGGCGCGCGCCCGTCGTGCGGTCCGTCGCGTCGGTCCAGGCATAGGCCAGCGTCAGGTCGAACCCGCCGCCCAGCAGGGCGCGGCCTTCCAGCTCGAACCCGTCCGAACGCGTCTTGGCGACGTTGATATAGCGACCGGCCGAGTAGGTGATCTGGTCTTCGACGTTCAGGCGATAGAGGGTCGCCCGCCCATCGAATCGACCGTCGGCCGAGGCCCAGCCCAAGGCGATCTCGACGCTGTCGGCCGTTTCCGGCTTCAGCTCAGGATAGGGCCGCGGCGCAAAGCAGAAGTCGCAGACCGCCTGGCTGACCGTTGGCGACTTGAAGCCCGTGCCGTAGGCGCCCGACAGGATGAAGCCACCGGCCAGGTCGTAGGCCGCCGACACCCGCCCCGTCGTCTTGGAGCCGAAATCGTCGGTGTCGTCGTAACGCAGTCCGCCCGTCAGGTTCAGCGCGCCGACATCGTATTGGGCCACGCCGAACACCGAGGTGATCGAAAGATCGCGCGACAGGCCCGACGACAGGGCCGCCGAGGCCTCGTTCCGCTCCACGCCGAACGCATAGTCGATGTCCTGCGCCTGGCCGTTCGCCTGCCAGCGATAGGCCTGACGGTCGCCGGTGAAGGTCGAGCCGAAGCCGCCGCTGACCGAGCTGCGATCCAGGTCCGACGCCGAGACGCTGAACTGATGCGTCAGGCCGAACGCCTTGGCCGTCACCCGGCCAAAGCCCGACCACTGCTCGCTTTCCTGGATGTCGGCGGTGTCGGCCAGCGCATAGTTCGGCGCCGGGAAGCCGTCGATATCGGCCTTGGATTTGTTCCAGCGCACCGATCCATCGACCTTGACTGCATCGGACAGGACATATCGCCCCTTGGCGCCCAGGGTCGTGCTGCGGAAGCCGTCGGCTTCGGTGTTGCCGTCCGCCTCGTCCGCCGCCGAAATCCCGTCGGTGTCGAAGCGCGACGCATAGGCGCTGAAGGCGTAGGTTTCGTTGGCGACGCCCGCCGACACGCGGCCGCGCACGGTGTCGAAGCTGCCGGCCTCAGCCTCGGCGCGCAGGCCGTCGATCTCTTGCGTCGTGAAGGAAATCACCCCGCCGATGGCGTCGGATCCCCACAGCGACGACTGCGGGCCGCTCAGCACTTCGATTCGCGCGATGTCGGCCAGTTCGAAGCTGGAGAAGTCATAGGCGCCGTTCGGCTCGGCCGCATCGTTGACCGGCGCGCCGTCGACCAGGACCAGGGTCTTACCCGGCGTCGCGCCGCGCATCCGCACCTGGGCTACACCGCCAAAGGCGCCCGAACGCGTCACCGACAGACCCGGCACATCGGCCAGGATGTCGGCGGCGAAGATCGCGCCGCGCTGTTCGATGGTCTTGGCGTCGATGACGCGGGCGCCGGGCGTGTCGGCGACGATGGCCGGGATGCGGGTGGCGGTGACGATCACCTCGTCCAGCTGGGTCGCGTCCTCGGCAAAGGCAGGCGCGGCGAAGGTGACCGCAATCGCGGCCGTCGAGAGAAGAATGGAACGCTTCATTGAGCGATACCCCCGTGTTCGGTCCCGCGAATGCGCGCGAGAGACCGTCATGAGCGAACCGACCCGCCAGACCGCTTAGGGGTCTGGACGGCGCAAGGTCGGGTCGCTTCCACGGAGAAACCGCGCTGCTGTCTGGTCCCGGACAGAAGCGAGCGACGTCGGCGGCCAGGTCTCCTGGCTTGCGGGTCGTAAACCGCCGTCCTCGCCTTCCCAGTTTCCCAGTGGCGCCGGGATCGAAACCCCGGACGGACGACGCTCTCGCCGCCTACAGTTGCGGGCACAGCCACGGCGTCACACCGTGTTCCCTTAACCGCCTGGCGCGGTCTATCGCAATGGCGACAAGACTGTGCAAGGGCCGTTCAACGGCCTTGAGCCGCCGGGCGCGATCCGTCACCCTGTGGCCACATGAACGCGCCCGCCAAATTCCCCGATAATGGGCATCCCCCGGAAATCGCCGCCTCGCTGGAAGGCGCGACGCCGTTCATGGCGCAATATCTGACGGCCAAGGCGGGCCAGCCGGACGCCATCCTGTTCTTCCGCATGGGTGACTTCTACGAGCTGTTCTTCAAGGACGCCGAGGTCGCGGCGGCGGCGCTCGGCATCACCCTGACCAAGCGGGGCAAGCATCAGGGCGAGGACATTCCGATGGCCGGCGTGCCGGTCCATGCGATGGAGGGCTATCTCGCCCGCCTGATCCGCATCGGCCACAAGGTCGCCATCTGCGAACAGCTGGAAGACCCGGCGGAGGCCAAGAAGCGCGGCGGCAAGGCCGTGGTGCATCGCGGCGTGGTCCGGGTTGTCACCCCCGGCACCCTGACCGAAGACAGCCTGCTGGACGCGCGCGGCGCCAATCGTCTGGCGGCGGTCGCGGTGCGTAAAGGTCGGGCGGCCGTCGCCGTGGTCGAACTGTCGTCGGGCGCGGTCGACAGCGTCGCCTGCGCCATCGAGGATCTGGGCGCGGCCCTGGCCGCCTTCCGCCCGTCCGAAGTCCTGGTCACCGACCGGATGTATTCGGACGAGGCGACGCGTGACGCCCTGGACGGATCGGGCGGCGTGGTCCAGGCGCTGGCCGGCGCCATCGCCGAACCCCAGGCCGCGCGCGCCCGCGTCGAACGGCTGTACGGCGTCTCGGCGCTCGACGGCTTCGGCGCCTTCGAAGAGGCCGAGGTCTCGGCGCTGGGTCTGATCGCCGCCTATCTGGAGACGACCCAGGCCGGCAAGGTACCTGCCCTGGCCCCGCCGCGCCGTCTGGGCGAAAGCGGCTTCCTGGCCATCGATCCGGCGACCCGTGCCAGCCTTGAGATCGATCGCACCCAGCGCGGCGAGCGTGAGGGCAGCCTGCTCGCCTGCATCGACCGCACCGTCACCTCGGGCGGCGCCCGGGCCCTGGCCGAACGCATCGCCCGGCCCTTGCGCGATCCGCTGGCTATCAACGAACAGCTCGACGCCGTCGAATGGCTCTTGGACCGCCGCGATCTGCGTCGCGATCTGCGCGACGCGCTGAAGGCCTCCTCCGACATCGCCCGCGCCGTCGGGCGGCTGGCCCTGGGACGTGGCGGACCGCGCGACCTGGCGGCCGTGCGCACCGGCCTGTCGATCGCCGAGGGCGTCGCCGGCCTCTTCGTCGGGCAAGTCGATCCCCTGACCGGCCAGCCGCGCCGCATCGCCTCGGCGCTGGACCGCCTGACCCTGTCGCCCGACGTTTCGCGGCTCAAGGCCGACCTGATCGACGGCCTGGTGGACGAGCCGTCCCATCTGGCGCGCGACGGCGGCTATGTGCGCCCAGATTATCGCCCCGAACTGGACGCCGCCCGCACCCTGCGCGACGACAGCCGCCGCGTCGTCGCCGATCTGGAGGCCCGCGCCGTCGCCGAGTCCGGCGTGCCGTTCAAGATCAAGCACAACGCCGTGCTGGGCTATTTCCTCGAAACCAGTGCCAAAGCCGCCGAGGGCCTACTCCGAGCCGGTCCCGACAGTCCCTTCATCCACCGCCAGACCCTGGCGAACCAGGTCCGCTTCACCACCGTCGAACTGTCGGAGCTGGACGCCAAGATCAGCCAGGCCGGCCACCGGGCTCTCGCCATCGAAGGCGAGACCTTCGAGGGCTGGCGACGCGAGGCCGCCCGCCTGGCCCAGCCGCTACAGGCCGTCGCCGAGGCGCTCGCCGAACTGGACGCCCACGCCGCCCTCGCTGAGTGGGCCCAGGAAGTCGGCGCGACCCGCCCGATCGTGGACGACACCCTGACCTTCTGCGTCGAGGCTGGCCGCCACCCCGTCGTGGAGGCGGCGGTCAAGGCGGGCGGCGATCCCTACACCCCCAACAACGCCCGGCTGGACGGATCGGGCCAGGACGGATCGCGCCTCGCCATCGTCACTGGCCCGAACATGGCCGGTAAATCGACCTTCCTGCGCCAAAACGCGCTTCTGGTGATCCTGGCCCAGGCCGGCGCCTTCGTGCCCGCTCGGTCCATGCGGCTGGGCGTGGTGGACCGTCTGTTCAGTCGCGTCGGCGCCGGCGACGACCTGGCCCGCGGCCGCTCTACCTTCATGATGGAGATGGTCGAGACCGCCGCCATCCTGACCCAGGCCACGCCGCACAGCTTCGTCGTTCTGGATGAGATCGGGCGAGGCACCGCCACATATGATGGTCTGGCCATCGCCTGGGCCACGGCCGAGGCCCTGCACGAGACCAATCGCGCCCGCACCCTGTTCGCCACCCATTATCACGAGCTGGCCCAGCTGGAGACGCGGCTGGACCACGTCTGCAACCTGTCCATGGTCGCGCGCGAGTGGAACGGCGAACTGGTCTTCCTGCACGAAGCGGCGCCCGGCGCGGCCGACCGCTCCTACGGCGTCCAGGTCGCGAAACTGGCCGGCGTCCCCGCCTCCGTCGTCGCCCGCGCCCGCTCGGTGCTGAACCGGCTGGAAGGCGAAAAGGCCGCCGCCGCCCGCCTGGACGACCTGCCCCTGTTCGCCGTCGCCGAGCCGGAACCGATGCGCGGCCCCTCCCCCGTGGAACTGGCGCTTCGCGACGTCGACCCCGACGACCTGACCCCGCGCGAGGCGCTGGAGGCGCTTTATCGGCTGAAGGGTCTAGCCTGAAAATCCTCCCCCGAGCAGCGCAGCGAAACGGGGGAGGGGGACCATGCGCAGCATGGTGGAGGGGGCGGATGCCGCATCCATCGCTTAGGTGGCGACGGCAAACCTGGCATCGACGGCGGAGACGTATTCGCCCCCTCCACCGCTTCGCGGTCCCCCTCCCCCGCCAAGGCGGGGGAGGATCATCAAAATCAGGCCTGCATCATCCAGCCTTCGACATCCATGGCCGCCTGACGGACGGCTTCCGAACGGGTCGGGTGGGCGTGGCAGGTGCGGGCGATGTCTTCCGACGCGCCGCCGAAGCTCATGGTGATGGCCGCCTCGTGGATCATTTCGCCGGCCTGCGGGCCCATGATGTGGACGCCCAGCACCTTGTCAGTCGCCGCGTCGGCCAGAACCTTCACGAAGCCGTCGGTCTCGTGATTGATCTTGGCGCGGCTGTTGGCGGTGAAGGGGAATTTGCCCTTCTTGTACTGAACGCCGGCGGCCTTCAGCTGATCCTCGGTCTGACCGACCCAGGCCACTTCGGGGAAGGTGTAGACGACGCTGGGCACCAGGGCATAGTCGACGTGGCCATACTTGCCGGCGATGGTGTCGATCACGGCGACCGCGTCTTCTTCCGCCTTGTGGGCCAGCATCGGACCGTGGGTCACGTCGCCGATCACCCAGACGCCATCCGCCACCTTGAAGTGGTCATGGTCGATGAAGCCGCGCTTGTCAGGCGTCACGCCGACGCTCTCCAGGCCCAGACCGTCCGTGTACGGACGACGACCGATGGCGACCAGCACCACATCGCCCTTGATCGTCTCGGCGGCGCCGCCGGCCGACGGCTCGACGGTCAATTCCACCCCGTCCTTGCTCGACTTGGCGCCGGTGACCTTGGCGCCCAGTTTGAAGCTCATGCCCTGTTTGGTCAGGGTGCGCTGGAAAGCGGTGGCGACCTCGGTGTCCATGCCGGGCGTGATCCGGTCCAGGAACTCGACCACCGTGACTTCGGCGCCCAGACGACGCCAGACGGAACCCAGCTCCAGGCCGATGATGCCGGCGCCGACCACGATCAGCTTCTTGGGCACGGCCGGCAGCGACAGGGCGCCGGTGGAATCGATGACCTTGCCGTCTTCAAAGGCGACGCCCGGCAGCGGGGTCGGCTCCGAGCCGGTGGCGATGACGATGTTCTTGGCGTCCAGCGTCTGGACCGAGCCGTCGGCGGCGGTCACCTCGACCTTGCCTTTACCGACGATCTTGCCCTTGCCCTTGATCCAGTCGGCCTTGTTCTTCTTGAACAGGAACTCGATCCCTTTGGTCAGGGCGGTGACGCTGTCGTCCTTGGCCTTGTGCATCTGGTCCAGGTGCAGCTTGGGCTGGACCTCGATGCCGATCTTGGCGAATTCGGTGTTTGCGGCGTTCCACAGTTCCGACGCATGCAGCAGGGCCTTGGACGGCATGCAGCCGACGTTCAGGCAGGTGCCGCCCAGCGTCGAACGCATCTCCACGCAGGCGACCTTCAGGCCCAGCTGGCCCGCCCGGATCGCGGCGTTATAGCCGCCAGGGCCTCCGCCGATGATGACGACGTCGTAGGCGGCGGTGGCTTCAGCCATGGTATCCTCTGGTCTTCTGGCGCGCGGGGAAAGGCGCGCGGACACTAGCGCCGACCCCGCACGGGTCAACCGCTGGACCCCATATGGGGCCGCGTTTCCAGCAATTGCAGAGGCGGAAACCACGAAAAAGGGCCGGACGTCGCCGCCCGGCCCCTTCGATCACGTTCGGTCGGCGCGCCTAGAGCTTGAAGCGCACGCCCAGGAAGACGTTGTAGCCGAACTTCTCGTATTCGTAGGTCCGCTCCTTGACGCCGTAGTAGCGGACGCCCGCGCTGTCGGTCAGGTTCTTGGCCTCGCCGAACACTTCCACCCCATTGCCGAAGTCGTAGCTGGCGGTGAAGTCCAGCTGGCCGCGACCCTCGACATAGAGGTCCTTACCGGGGTTGGTCGCGTCGATCGCCTCCAGGAAGTCGCTGCGATGCGTGTAGGAGATGCGGGCACTGAAGCCGTACTGCTCATAGAACAGGGCGGCGTTATAGGTCTCGTCCGACTGGCCCGGCAGCACGAAGGTGTCGCGGCCGGCAAAGGCGCGGCTGGTTTTGATCTCCGCATCCGTCAGCGTGTAGTTGGCGAAGACGCCGAAGCCCGACGCCCAGCCCGGCAGGAAGTCGAACGTCTGCTGCCAGTTGAACTCGATGCCGGCGATATGGCCGTCACGCGCGTTGCGGGCCTCGGTGACCTGGGCGACCGTGGTGGTCGGGGTGACATAGGGCACGCCGTCCGTCACCAGGGTGAAGCGGTAGTTCGACAGGTCCTTGTAGAAGGCGTTGGCCGAAATCACGCCCAGCGGCCGCAGATAGTATTCCAGTCCCGCATCGATGTTGTTCGACAGGGTCGGCTTCAAATCGGGATTGCCGCGCGTGACCGTAGTGCGGCCGCTGTCGGTGGTTTCCAGAACGCGCGGAACGATGTCGGTATAGTCCGGGCGCGAAATGGCGCGGGTCAGGGCGAAACGACCGACCAGCTGATCGCTGAAGCTGTGGCGCAGCGTCAGGTTCGGGAAGAAATCGGTTTGGTCGCGCTCAACCTTGACCGGAGTCTGCGCGCCGGACAGGGCCACGCTGGTCGCCGACCCTTCGAAGTCGGTCTTCTCGACACGCAGGCCGATCAGCACATTGGTCGCGCCGATATCGAACCGAGCCTGGCCGTAACCCGCCAGAATATCTTCCTGCGCCGTATAGTCGGCGGTGATCGACTGCGGAATGCGGCGCACGCCGGCGGCCGGGTCGGGATTGGTCGAGCCGGCCCGGACGCGATCGAAATAGTCGGTCACCAGACCCGCATCGAACTTGAAGCCCAGATTGTAGTCGTAGTTCTGCGACGGACGTTCGCTCAGCAGCGGGGCCAGGGCGCCGGAGCTGGCGGCCGCGCTGCGGTCGCGGAACCGCTCTTCATCCGCCGCCACGTCGCGGGTGCTGTATTTGGCGCCGAACTTCAGCTCGACTTCGCGGCCGCCGATGACGGTGGGCAGCGACAGATTGGTCTTGAACGCCACATCGTCCTGCTCGGTCGTGTTCGAGCGGAAGGTGTTTTCGCGGAAGCTGTAGTTGTTGGCGTTCAGATAGAAGCCCGTCGGCTCGCTGAAGGCCGAATAGGTCGGCTGATAATGGTCGGCCGTGTTGTAGGACAGGGTCGTCGCGCTGGAGCGATAGACCAGCTCGTCGCGGTGCGGATAGGTCTGTTTGCTGTTGGCGAACGACAGGGCGCCGTCCCAGACCGCTCCATTGCCGAACGTCTGCTCGCCCCCCAGCACCAGGGTGGAGATGTCGTTCTCCTGAGTGCGGTGACGCAGCTGCTTGTAGATGCGGGCGTTGTTGAAGGTCGCGCTGGTGTCGGTAGAACCCGGCTGCAACGTGCCGTCGCTGTAGGTGAAGTTCAGCGTGTTGCGGAATTCGTCGTCGCGGAACTGCGCGTAGGAGCCCTTCACCCACAGACGGATCGCGTCGCTGGGCCGCCATTCAAGCGCGCCAGTTACGGCCTTGCGAGTCCGTTCGGTCTCGTAGTCCTTGAACAGGGTGTTCTCCAGACCCCAGATCTGGCCGCCGCCTTGCGCGGCGTTGCGGTTGATCAGAACCCAGCCGTTTTCGACGTTGTCCGGCCGGCGGTTGGTCTCGGAAAAGCTGACCGACACCAGGGCGCCAAAGGTCTGATCCGGACCGAAGACGTTGGACGCCGTGGCGCCCGCGCGTGTGTCCGAACCACCGTAGTCGTTGTAGCTGCCACCCGCATAGCCGCTGACGGCCAGGCGGCGCTTGTCGAAGGGCGAGCGAGTCTTGATGTCCACGGCGCCGGCGATCGAATCGGCGTCCTGGGCCGGCGTCAGGGTCTTGGACACCTCGACGCTGGAGACGATGTCTGACGGCAGGGTGTCCAGATCGACCGCGCGGGTCGTCGGCGACACGGCCGGAATGGCGACCCCGTCCACCGACACGGCGGTGAAGGCGGCCGGCGCGCCGCGCACATTGATGTAGCGCCCTTCGCCCTGGTCGCGCTGGATGGCGATGCCCTGAACCCGTTGCAGCGATTCCGCCACGTTCGGGTCGGGGTAGCGGCCGATGGCGTCGGCCGACAGCACGTTGACCGTGCCGTCGGCGTTCTTCTGCTGGTTCAGCGAACGGGCCACGCCGTCGGTGATGACGCCGGTCACGATCACATCGGCCACGTCCGTCGCAGCCATTCCTCCTGAAGATTGCGCGCCCAGGACGATGGCGACATTGGCGTTCTCGCCCGGCGTCGTGACGACCGTCTGGCTGGTCGAAGGCAGGCCCAGATAGTTGACCTCCAGCACCATGGCGCCGCTGGCGGTCGGAAGGGTGAACTCGCCCTGGGTGTTTGTCACGGCCCGCTGGCTGGTCCCGCGCACCAGAACCTCGGCGCCCGGCAGGGGCGCGCCGGCGGCGTTAATCACCCGGCCGTAGATCACGTCGCCGGCGACCGCAGCTGATGCTGATGCCGAGGCCACGGCGTCGACATCGGCATGGGCGGGCATGGCCAGCGGCGCCAGGATCATCGGCGCGATCGCGGCGCCCATCAGCAGGTTCAGTTTCATGTCAAATCCCCTTCGGCGAGCGACGTTTCGCTTCAGCCGATGGAGGGGCCGCTTAACCCTTGGCGGCGACGCGAAAGCGACGATTCCACGACGCCCCGTTCGCGGTTTTCCGACGGATCGGCGACGCTTGATCCCTTGACGGAACATCAGTCATCGAACCGACGCCGAACCGTCACGCCCGCGCCGTTGACGCGCAGACGGCTTGCCGACAGGGACGCGTCCAGATCGTCCGGAGACCGACATGCGCCCTTCCCTCGCCCGCTCGCTGAGCGCCTGCGCCGCCCTGGCCCTGCTCGCGGCCTGCGCAACGCACGAGGTCGATTATCAGGGCGAGGGCGCGGGCCTGGTCGGTCCGGGCGCCCCGGTTATGGCCGTGCTGGAAACCCCGTCGGTCGGCACGGCGGGTCAGGACGCCGCCGACGACCCCGCCGTATGGGCCAGCGCGTCGCCGGTCACGATCATGGGTCAACAAACCTTCGGCTTCGTCGCCGGCACGGACAAGAAGTCCGGCCTCTATATCTACGGCTTCGACGGCCGGATCCTGCAGTTCCTGCCCGAGGGCCTGCTGAACAACGTCGATGTGGTCGAGGGCCTGTCGGTCGGCGGCCGTCCGCAGGTGGTGCTGGGCGCCAGCGACCGCACGCCGGGCAAGACCGGCATCTCCCTCTACACCTTCGACCCGGCCGGGACAGGCCAGAATGGCGTGCGCTATCGGGGCGCGGTCGCCACCGACGTGGTCGAACCCTACGGCTTCTGCTTTGCGCGGCGCGGCGCCGAGGTCCACGCCATCCTGGTCGGGCACGAGGGCGAGCTTCGCCAGTTCATCCTGGGCGTGGACGCCGCCGGCCAGCCCATGGCGCGCCTGGTCCGCACCGCCGAGATCGGAACCATCTCCGAAGGCTGCGCCGCCGACGAGGCCACCGACGCCCTCTATATCAATGAGGAGAATGTCGGCCTGTGGCGCTATAGCCTGAACCCGGCGTCCGGCGCGGCCCGCACCCTGATCCAGCCCATCGCCAAGGACATCCTGGTCGCCGACGCGGAAGGCCTGACCACCATCACCGACGCCTCGGGCCGCTATCTGATCGCCTCCAGCCAGGGCGACTCCACCTTCCCCGTCTGGCGCATCGACGGCCCGGCGCCGGAGTACAAGGGCCGCTTCAAGATCGTGGACGGCGCGGTGGACGGCGTCACCGGCACCGACGGCTTGGCGGCCGCCAGCGGTCAAGTCGGCCCCTTCCCCGACGGCCTTGTCGTTATCCAGGACGACGTCAACGACGTGGGAACCCAGAATTTCAAATACGTCGACTGGCGCGACATCCGACTGGCGCTGGGGCTGTAGCGGCCGCTCGGCGGCGGTCGATCTCGATCACGTCTCTTTCATCAAGATCCTACGGCATTCAGCGCCGTGCGGGTGCAGTCGGCCATGTCCCTGACGACGTGTCGGCCGATGCAGAACATGTCTTCGTAGCTAGGCTTGGCGGCGGCCAGACACTGGAACAGGTTCAGCTTGGACATCTGCAGGCAGAAGGTGGCGTTCGGATCCTGCAGGACACCGTCGATTCCATCATCTTTCACGCTTTCGCCCAATAGCGCCCGAGCGGCGACGGACAGGGACCGGGCCACCGCCGGTTTATAGGGAGCCGCCAGAGGCGACGTCGGGATCCGAGAGGGTTCGGCGTGGGCAACCTTCAGCAGCGTCTCGCTCTCGACGTCCGACGCCAGCTGCATTGCGGCGGACGCGGCCTTCGCACGCTCCAGCCGCCCCTGTCGGTCCGCGACGGGCTGGCCCGCCCATCGACGGCGCGGATCGCTACGCGCCTGGATCGTATAGGCATCCGCCTCCACCCGATCCGCTGCGGCTTCGATGGCTGCGGCGCCCTCCTCCATGACCTCGGCGATCAGCCCGGCCGCGACGTCTGCGCCAGGCAAGGTCACGGCATAGGCGGGGTCGGCCGTCAGACGGTCCAGGATTTCGCGGCGCTGCGTAGGATCGGCGGCATAGGACCGCACCCCCGCAACGAAGTCCGGCGACTGCATCGCCAGCACCGCTCCATAGGCTACCAGCCCCCGCGCCAACTGCTCGGCGTTGGAAGTCGCTCCGCGCTGCAATGCCGCCTGCACCGCCTCCGCATCGACGAAGCCGCCCTCGAATGTGGCGACATCCCGCATGAAGACCAGATAGACCGACGCCGTCTGCGCCACGCTGTCGTCCAGCTGAATCGAAGGAGGCGGAGGCGGGGGCGGCGCAGGCGGTTCGACCGGCTTGGCGCACCCCGCGATGAGCGCGATCAGGCTCGCGGACGCCGCAATCCGCGCCCAATGCCGATCCATGCGCTTCACAGCATTGCCAGGATGAACACGCCACAGGCGGCCAACACGGCGACGTTTACGGCGGTCATGGCGGCGACGAAGATCTGGTGGGCGCTGAACTTCATTGGATCTCGGAGGCGGTTTCGGTTTGGGGCCGCCTCGCACGGGGCCGTGGGGCCTGGGTGTGGACTTGGTGGAGAAATCGTGGAGGCACCCCATCTGGTCTGGATCGCCGTCCATCGCTGGGCGATGTCGTGGAGACACCATGAGCGCCTTGGTCATCATCGCCGAAGACGAACCCGAGATCGCCGCCGTGCTTGACGCCTATCTCGTGCGTGAGGGGTTTCGCACCGTCCGCGCCATGGATGGCCAGATCGCGCTGGATCTGCACGCCGCCCTTCGGCCCGATCTGGTGCTGCTGGACGTGCGCATGCCGCGCGTCGATGGCTGGGGCGTGCTGGGCGAACTGAGGCGTAGAGGCGAGACGCCCGTCATCATGCTCACTGCGCTGGATCAGGACATCGACAAGCTTCAGGCGTTGCGCATCGGCGCGGACGACTATGTCGTCAAACCGTTCAATCCGGTCGAGGTCGTGGCGCGCGCCCACGCCATACTGCGACGCAGCGGCGGCTCGGGCCAAGGCGGCGTAATCCGCCTGGGTCCGCTCGAGATCGATCTGGAGGCGCACATTGTCCAGTGGTGCGGACTGGACAAACCGCAGCGCCTGCCCCTGACCCTGACCGAGTTCCGCATGCTGGCCCACATGGCGCGCTATCCGATGCGGGTCTTTTCTCGCGCCGAATTGGCCGACGCCTGTTTGAAAGGCGATGAGGTGCTCGATCGCACGGTGGACAGCCACCTCAGCAAGCTGCGGCTCAAGCTACGAAACGCAGGCGCCGACGGCGTCCTCGTCGGCGTTCGTGGCGTGGGTTATCGCCTCGAGGTCCTGACGTGACGGCCGCCCGCGCGCTCGGCCGTCGCATCGCCGTGCGTACGGCTCTGGTCATCATGGGGGTGCTTGGACTTAGCGCCGCCGGCGCATTCGCCCTGTACGGCTGGGTCTTCGAAAATTATCCTGATGCGGTGGCCTCGCCCCAGGCCTGGCGACCGCAGTCGGTGGATTATGTCGCTCTGGCGTCAGCCGCCGTCGTGGCCCTGATCGGCGCGACCGTGGCCGGGCTGCAGTTGGCCCGCCGCCTTGTCATGCCTCTCACCTCCTTGTCCGGCGCCGCGCGTGCGATCGCCGATGGCGACCTGTCGGCGCGCGCCATGGCTGGCGATCGGTCTTTTTCCGAGACCGCCGACCTGGTGGACGACTTCAACCTGATGGCTGCGCGGCTTGAGACGCTCGCCGCCGACATGACGACTTGGAACGCCTCGATCGCGCACGAACTGCGAACGCCCGTCACGATCGTCAAAGGCCGCCTGCAAGCGGCCGCCGACGGCGTCCTGCCGCTGGACCGCGAGATGATCCTGACTTTGCTCAAGCCGGTCGACGCCTTGGGCCGCCTGATCCAGGATCTGCGTGTCGTGAGCTTGGCCGATAGCGGCCGTTTGCAACTGCGCCTGACGCGCCAGGACCTGGGTAAGCGATTGGAGGATGTCCGCGCCCTGGTCGACGCGGAAGCCGAGGCGGAGGGCTATCCGATCACCTGGACGACGCCGACTACTGTGGTCGTTTGCGACGGCGACCGCATTCAGCAGGCTGTCTTGGCTCTGCTCGACAACGTGCGCCGCCACGCCGATCACGGCCCTGTCTCGGTCAGCTTGAGGGCCGATGAACGCTTCGCCGTCATCGCCGTGGAGGACAGCGGTCCAGGCCTGCCCGACGCCATGACGCGATCCGTTTTCACCGCCTTCAAACACGGGTCAGGCGAGAATGGCGGGACCGGCCTTGGTTTGGCGGCGGTCCGCGCAATCGCCGAGGCCCACGGCGGATCGGCGCGTTACTTGGCCGGCGCTCGCCTGGGATCCCGCTTCGAGATCTGTATCCCCGCCGTCTCGTAGATGCGGTTCGAAATCACCCGTGCGGTGGAAGACACCTCAAAAATTTAAGCGGTTCCAAATCCGGGGATGAAGACGTCCTACTGATCCTCGTCGAACTTGCGCGCGACCAAGTCCGTCAGGGCTTCCATCGCCTCTTCGGCGTCCGGGCCTTCGGCGGAGACGTCGATGCTGCAGCCGATGCCGGCGCCCAGCATCAGCAGGCCCATGATCGAGCGGGCGTCCACCGTCACGCCGTCGCGGGTGACGTGGATCTCGCTTTCGAAGCTGGAGGCCAGTTTGACGAACTTGGCCGAGGCGCGGGCGTGCAGGCCGCGCGTATTGCAGATGTTCAGGGTCGCGGTGACGGTCATTTTTCGCCTGCGAGCACCCAGGACGCGACGGAGATGTATTTACGACCGGCGTCCTGCGCATGGGCCACGCAGGATTCCAGCGTCTCGCGCCCCCGCACGCTGGCCAGTTTGATCAGCATGGGCAGGTTCAGCCCGGCGATGACCTCGGCGCGCGTCTGTTCCATCACCGAGATGGCCAGGTTCGACGGCGTGCCGCCGAACATGTCGGTCAGCAGGATGACCCCTTCGCCGTCGTCCACGGCTGCGGCCGCGTCGACGATGTCGCGACGCCGACGCTCCATGTCGTCGTCAGGCCCGATGCAGATGGCCGCGACGCCGCGCTGCGGGCCGACCACATGCTCCATGGCGGAGAGAAACTCGGACGCCAACCCGCCGTGGGTGACGATCACCAGACCGATCATGAGGACTTCACTCGCATCCCGCCCCGAACCGTCCCAGGCATTCCCCCGCCCGGCAAGGGAGGCCGGACGCCGCCCTCTATGGACCGCAAGGGGCGTGTCATAGACCCGTCTTTCGGGGTTTCAAAGCGTCTCCAACGCCGCTGCGACCACATCGACGGCCGAAGCCGGTCGGGGATCCAGCGCCAGCAGGGGCAGATCGATCCCCGCGAAAGCCCGTGTCTGCGGCTCCGGAAGCCGTTCGACACCTTCCGCGATACAGGCCACGGCCAGCGCCACGCGACAGACCGGCCGTGTTCTGACGGCCACGATTCCGAGGCCGCGCACCTCGATCCGACCCGCGATGGAGGCCGGCGCCGATGCATGAACGGCTCCGTCCGAGGCCCAGACCTGGGTGTAGTCGTCGCTGACCAGCCGCCAACCGCGCGCGATCAGCCGCAGCGCCAAATCGCTCTTGCCCGCGCCCGACCGCCCCAGGATCATCACCCCCTGCCAGGCCCCGCGCCGGCGCACGGCGACGGTGGTGGCGTGGACCGGCTGGCCCGAGCTCACGACCAGCGGCCGACCGCCGGGAAGACGATCTCGAACCGCGCGCCGCCTTCAGTCTTGTTTTCGGCGTGCACACGACCGCCATGCGCCTCGACGATCTGACGCACGATGGACAGGCCCAGGCCCGAGTTGGAGCCGAACACCGCCCCCTTGGGGCGCGAGGTGTAGAACCGCTCGAACACTGTCTCCAGGTTCTCGGCCGGAATGCCCGGACCATGGTCCTCGACCCGCACGCGGATCGGCAGATCGTCCCCGATGTCCTCCAGCGTCACCCGCACCACGCCGCCTGGGGGGCTGAACGAGCGGGCGTTGTCGATCAGGTTGCGGAACACCTGCCCCAGCGGCCCATCGCGGCCCATGACCCGCAGGGCCTGTTCGGGCGCCGTGAGCACGACCGGAATGTCGCCGGGCTTGGCCGTCGTCTCATAGACGCCGACGATATCGACCAGCAGCCGGTTTAGATCGACAGGCCGCGGCCGATCGCGCGACAGCTCCGCATCCAGCCGCGAGGCGTTGGAGATGTCGGTGATCAGCCGGTCCAGCCGACGCACGTCCTGCTGCAACAGCGCCGTCAGCTTCTCGCGGTGCGCATCGGTCTTGACCAGCGGCAGGGTTTCCAGCGCCGAACGGATCGAGGTCAGGGGGTTCTTGATCTCGTGCGACACATCGGCCGCGAACCGTTCGATGGCGTCCATCCGCGTCGACAGGGTGTCGGTCATGGATTCCAGAGACCGCGCCAGATCGCCGATCTCGTCCTTGCGATCCTCCAGATCCGGCAGGGAGATGGCCCGCGCGCGTTGCAGCTTCACCTGATCCGCCGCCGCCGACAGCCGCATGATCGGTCGCGCCACGAACAGATGCAGCAGCAGCGATCCCAAGAGATTGACCCCCAGCGCCACCAGGGCGAACGGGAACAGCGCCTGCCGCTGAGCGCCCAGGATTTCGTCCACGTCCCCGGACTCGACGGTCAGCACGCCCAGCACCTGGCGCACATGGCGCACCGGAATGGAGACGGAGACGACGCGGTCGCCGGACTCGTTGCGACGCAGGGTCGATTGGGGCGAGCCGTCCAGCGCCGCCGCCACCTCGGCCGCCAATTCGCTGTCGGCGCGGGCGACCCGGCGCTCGGACAGCAGATTGGCCCTGGCGGCGTCCTCGGTCGCCGTCCCCGCCGGCTGCGCGTCGGGCAGGGGCCGCCCGCCGATGGCCTCGGTCACCTGATAGCTGTCGACCAGCAACAGGCCGTTCACATCATACAGCCTCACCCGTTGGCCCGCCGGGATGAACCGGTCGGTCAGCCAGATCGACGCGCGGATGGGGTCTAGTTCGGGCGTCGGCTCGCCCCGTGTTACGCCTTCTTCGCGCAACACATTGGCCAGCAGCTCGGCCTGGACCGTCAGCGATTCCTGACGCGCCTCGATCAGGCCCGGACGCCATTCATTGATCGCCAGCGCCCCGCCGAACAGGATCAGCAGGCTGAGCAGATTGAGCACCAGGATGAAGCCGCCCAGCCGCGATCCGCCGAAGCGGAACAACGGCCGGCGCTGGGGCTCCTCGTCGGGCTCGCGCCCGCCCGGTTCAGCTCTCGCGGTAGCGGTAGCCGACGCCATACAAGGTCTCGATCGCGTCGAACTCATTGTCCACGGCGCGGAACTTCTTGCGCATCCGCTTCACGTGGCTGTCGATGGTGCGGTCGTCGACATAGACCTGATCGTCGTAGGCGGCGTCCATCAGGTTGTCGCGGCTCTTCACGAAGCCCGGACGCTGCGCCAGGGCCTGCAGCAGCAGGAACTCGGTCACGGTCAGCTTGACGGGCTTGCCGTCCCAGGTCGACTCGTGGCGCGCCGGGTCCATCGACAGCTTGCCGCGCTTGATCGCCCGGCCCGAGACCTCGGCCGCCGATTCCGGTTCGCCGCCATCGGCGCCCGTGCGGCGCAGCAGCGCCTTGACCCGCTCGATCAGCAGACGCTGGCTGAAGGGTTTGTGGATATAGTCGTCGGCGCCCAGGTTGAAGCCCAGGATCTCGTCGATCTCCTCGTCCTTGGACGTCAGCATGATGACGGGGATCTGCGAGGTCTGGCGCAGGCGACGCAGCACCTCCATCCCGTCCATGCGCGGCATCTTCACGTCCAGGATCGCCAGATCGGGCGGCGACGACTCCAGCGCGGCCAGACCCGAGGCCCCGTCGTGATAGGCGGTGATCTTGTGGCCATGGCTTTCCAGCGCCAGCGAAACGGACGCCACGATGTTCTCGTCGTCATCGACCAGAGTGATGTTGGCCAAGGGTGTATTCTCCTGAACTTTACGTTCCCGCGAGCAAGAACGCACAGCAAGCGTAACCGTTCGATCTCGGTCACATTAGGGCTAGAGCGTTTCGGGCCGAATGAAAATCGCCTGCAACCCGAAAGCGGTTTGGTGACAGACAGATGGTCACGGCGCCGCCTCGATTCAACGCGCTCGCACCGTCGCTCCGGCGTGCGCAGAAACATTCCGGCTTCGAAAACCTCGCCTTAAAGGCTTGGGATGCAGGATCGGCCCATGGCGGGTCCGATCCATTACGAAGTCTATGTCCGCAAGAGCGCCCCGTCGTCGTGGACGCTGCTGATCGCGACCGAAGACCGCAAACACGCCATCGAGACCGCCGAGGAGCAGCTTCGGGATCGTCTTGCCATCGCCTCGCGCGTGACCAAGGAGACGCTGGACCCAGAGACCATGGAGTTCAGCTCCCTGACCATCCTGACGCTGGGCGCGCCCGAGGAGCGAAAGAAGAAGGTCGCCGACAAGGCGGTCCCGCCGGCCTGCAGCAGTCCGGCCGAACTCTATTCGCCCCATGCCCGCGCACTGATCGGCCGGATTCTGGAGGACTGGCTGAAACGCGAGGGCGTGACCGCCTTCGAATTGCTGCATAGGCCCGATGTGGCCGAACGGCTGGAGGCGGCCGGGGTCGAGCTCCAGCACGCCATCCAGAAGGTCGCGGTCCCCGAAAGCCAGGCCACGGGGCAGGAGGTGCACGGGGTCGTGCGCCACTATCAAAAGCTGACCGAACAGGCGATGGCCCGCCTGCGCAAGGCCGGACGCGACGGCCTCTTCCCCGCGCTGGACGACCGCTCCATCGCCGATCTGGCGCATCGGCTGACCGGCGCGCCGGATCGGGCGCTGCGCATGGGCGGGGTGGTCGCCGGCGCGCTGAAGGATCGGCGCGGCGCCCGCGATCGCCTGACCGTGCTGATGGATTTGATGGACGCCGCGCCCGCCGACGGCCCGCCGCGCGCCCTGGTCGTGGTGGTGGTCGAGCAGATCGTCGCCGAAATGCTGGCGGTGCGGACCAACCTGACCGAGATTCTGGGTCCGTCGCTGGACCAGGGCGCCAACTTGGCGGCTATCGTGCGCATGGTCGCGCCTGACGAGATGGACGCCCTGTTGCGGATGGACCCGCGCCTCGCCCTGATGATGCCCCAGGTCGAGGGACCGGCCGCGCGCCTGGGCCTGCATCTGGCCTCGGGTGAGTTTCCGCTTCTGGCCGCGTCCTTGGCTCGCCTTGTCACCCGCGAACTGACCAGCCAGCGCCGCCTCCGCCCCCATGATCCGGTCGGAGAGATCGACATCCTGCGCCTGCTGGCCATGGCCCTGACGGCCTCGGCCGGGCGACTGCTGACGCTGGAAGAGGTTCAGACCGCCTTCGTCGAACGCTCCAAGAGCCTGGTCACGGCCGATTTCGTCGGCGCCTACGTCAACCCCTGCCCGACGGTCCTGGCCGAGGCCGAGCAGCTGACCCGCCTGTGCGAGAACGTGACCGGCGGGGCCAACAAACGCGCCGCCGCGCGGTGGCTCAGCGCCTGTATCGGCTCGCTGCGTTTCGAAACCGAGATCCGCCAGTCCGTCCCGGGCGGCCCCAGCGCCTCGCACAAACTCGCGACCCTGGCCCGGCTTCAACGCTCGGTTCAGGCCGCGCATCTGGCCGACCACGACCAGGCCCAGATCATGGACGCCATCGGCGCGGTCGGCGCCAATCTGGAGGCCGACGCCCATCTGGTCGCCCAGATCGTCCGCGCCCAGGCGGCTGCGCCTCAAAAGCTGACAGCCCTGCTGAAACTGGCCACCGGGGAAGCCGGCCCGCTCGGCCCCGTCGCCGACCGCGCCCGCGCCGAGGCCATCAAGCTGCTGCGCTCGCCCGACGTCCGCACCGCCCTGACCGCCGCGCCGCAAAACGTCGCGGCGTTGAGAGGCCTGATGCAGCAAGCGGGTCTGGCGGCCTAGCCGACCTCAGTCGAAGATGTCGAAGATGCTGTCGCGCTTCTTTTTCTTGTAGCGATAGTCGTCGTCGCGATGCCGGTCGTCGCGATATTTGTCGCCCCGGTAGCCTCGATCGTCGCCGCGATACGGCTGTGACGCCCCGCCGCCCCAGGGTTGGGCTGGGGGCTGGGCATAGGGCTGCGGCGGCGGCGCATAGGCCTGCGGCGCGGGCGCGACCGGGGCTGTGGCGCGACCCTCCTCGACCGCGGCGGCCATCAGCTTTTCCAGCTCGCCACGATCCAGCCAGACGCCCCGGCAGTCGGGGCACATGTCGAACTGGACGCCGTTGCGCTCCAGCGTTTGCATGGCGGCGTTGTCGTTGGGGCACATCAGAAGGGGCATGTCGGGCTCCGATCGAAAAAGAATGGGCGGTCGATGCGACAGGCCAGGAGGGGAAAGCTTCGCCGCATCGACACGCCCTTGCGGTCCGACATCGCGTCGCACGATCCGGCGCAAGGAAGGGGGACGCCAGACCGCGAGAACGCCAGAGGGGCCCGTTCCGCCTCTTCAAGCTAGGCGCCGTCGCCGCCCGCCGCCATGCGTCGCGGGGCCGCAGGGGGCGTCGGCCGTCCCCGCCATCCTATCAGCGACGACGATTGCGAGATTTTACCACGGCTTACGACCGACCAGCGACCCTTTGCCGGTCATGGTCGCAAACCGTGTTAGAATGGCGCCCCGGTCTTTGACATCTTCGCGCGCCGCCAGAACCCGCGCCGAATTAGACAGATTAGACGAATTAGACGGTGTTTTTGTCAGCGGACCCGCCGGCCGAAGTGCACGGATTGCACTCGAAAATTCTAGCAGACCTGCCCGGCGGCCCAGCCCGACGACCAGGCCCACTGGAAGTTATAGCCGCCCAGCCAGCCGGTCACATCGACCGCCTCGCCGATGAAATACAGACCCGTGACCGCCTTGGCCTGCATCGTCTGCTGGTCCAGCGCGGCCGTATCGACCCCGCCCAGCGTCACCTCGGCGGTCCTGTAACCTTCGGAGCCCACCGGCTTGACCGCCCAGGCGTTGACCGCCTGATCCAGCCGCCGCAGCACCTTGTCCGACAGGTCCGCCAGATTGCCCGACGCCCCTTCGCGCTGGCACAGGCTCTCGGCCAGACGGCGCGGCACGATATGGCCCAGCGCCGTGTGCACCGCCTGTTTGCCGTTCGACGCCTTGGCCGCCTTCAACTCCTCGAACACGTCGCGGCCGGGCGCCATCGAGGCCACCACCGCCTCGCCCTCGCGCCAGTAGGAGCTGATCTGAAGAATGGCCGGACCCGACAGGCCGCGGTGGGTGAACAGCATCGCCTCGTGGAAGCTGGCCTTGCGCGCCTTGGCGCCATCGGGCGCCGAGGCGACCGAGGCGTCCACCGCCACGCCCGCCAGCGGCGTCAGCGTCTCCAGCAGCCCGGCCTCGAACGTCAGGGGAACCAGCGCCGGTCGGGTCTCGGTGACGCGAATATCGAACTGGCGCGCCACCTCATAGGCCCAGCCGGTCGCCCCCATCTTGGGGATCGACTTGCCGCCGGTCGCCACGACCAGCGACGCCGCCTTGACCTGTGATCCGTCCGACAGGATCGCCGTGAAGCCCTCGCCGGATCGTTCGATCCGCGTCACGCCGGTCTTCAGGCTCAGGACGACGCCCGCCGCCGCCATGTCGTCGGTCAGCATACGGACGATCTGCTTGGCGCTGTCGTTGCAGAACAGCTGGCCCAGCGTCTTCTCGTGCCAGGCGATCCCGGCCCTATCGATGCGCTTGACGAAATCGCGCTGGGTGTAGCGGCGCAGGGCCGAGGTCGCGAACCGGGGGTTCTCGCCCAGGAAATTCGCCGGTCCGCAGCCCAGATTGGTGAAGTTGCAGCGTCCGCCGCCCGAGATGCGGATCTTCTCGCCCGGCCGGTCGGCATGGTCCACGACCCTGACCCGCCGCCCGCGTCGCCCGGCCTCGATGGCCGCCATCATCCCGGCAGCGCCGGCCCCGACCACCAGGACGTCGACGAGGGCGTCCGAAGACGCCCTCGTCACTTGGAACCTCGCAGTTCCAGCCTCGGGGAGAGCTTAGTAACGGTAGTGATCCGCCTTGAACGGGCCTTCGACCGGCACGTTGATGTAATCGGCCTGGTCCTTGGTCAGGACGGTCAGCTTGGCGCCCAGCTTGGCCAGGTGCAGCATGGCGACCTTCTCGTCCAGGTGCTTGGGCAGGGTGTAGACCTTGTTCTCGTACTTGTCGGCGTTGGTCCACAGTTCGATCTGGGCCAGCGTCTGGTTGGTGAAGGACGCCGACATCACGAAGGACGGGTGGCCCGTGGCGTTGCCCAGGTTCACCAGCCGGCCTTCCGACAGCAGGATGATCTTCTTGCCGTCCGGGAACTCGACGTGGTGGACCTGCGGCTTGATCTCGTCCCATTTGAAGTTCTTCAGGCCGGCGACCTGAATCTCCGAGTCGAAGTGGCCGATGTTGCAGACGATGGCGTTGTTCTTCATCTGCCGCATGTGGTCGACGGTGATGACGTCCTTGTTGCCGGTCGTCGTCACATAGATGTCGGCGCGGCCGGCGGTGTCGTCCAGCGTCTGGACCTCATAGCCTTCCATCGCGGCCTGCAGGGCGCAGATCGGGTCGATCTCGGTCACGATCACGCGGGCGCCGCCCTGGCGCAGCGAAGCGGCCGAGCCCTTGCCCACGTCGCCGTAACCGCAGACCACCGCGACCTTGCCCGACAACATGACGTCGGTGCCGCGACGGATCGCGTCGACCAGCGATTCACGGCAGCCGTACAGGTTGTCGAACTTGGACTTGGTGACGCTGTCGTTGACGTTGATGGCGGGGAAGGGCAGCTCGCCCTTTTCGGCCATCTGATACAGGCGGTGCACGCCCGTGGTCGTCTCTTCCGACACGCCGCCGATGGCGTCGCGGATGGCCGAATAGAAGCCGGGCTTCTCAGCCAGATAGCGCTTCATGACCTTGAAGAGGGCCTCTTCTTCTTCATTCTGCGGGTTGGCCAGGACCGAGATGTCCTTCTCGGCCTTAGGGCCCAGCACGCACAGCAGGGTCGCGTCGCCGCCGTCGTCCAGGATGAGGTTCGGATAGCCGCCGTCGGCCCATTCGAAGATCTTGTGGGCGTAGTCCCAGTACTCTTCCAGCGTCTCGCCCTTGGTGGCGAAGACCGGCGTGCCGTTGGCGGCGATGGCGGCGGCGGCGTGGTCCTGGGTCGAGAAGATGTTGCACGAGGCCCAGCGCACTTCGGCGCCCAAGGCTTCCAGCGTCTGGATCAGGACCGCCGTCTGGATGGTCATGTGCAGGCTGCCGGCGATGCGGGCGCCCTTCAGCGGCTGGCTGGCGCCGAACTCGTCACGCAGGGACATCAAACCCGGCATTTCAGTTTCAGCGATCTCGATTTCCTTGTTGCCCCAATCGGCCAGGGTGATGTCGCGAACGATGTAGTCGGTCATGGCTTGGGCTCCCGGCCGCAATGAGTTTGGGCCCTCATAGCCCGGCGCGCGCCGAGTATCAACAAACACATAAAGATATCCTTATGCGATCCAGGCTCAGCAGTTTCTTAAATCCTGGCCGGTAGAGACCTCGTCATGGAACGCCGCGCTCTACTCGGTCTCGCCGTCGTCGCGACGGCCGCCTCAACCTCCGCCCGCGCTTCGAGCGGCGGCGCGGCGCCGTCGGCCGACACCTATATCCGGCTGCCAGTCATCACCGCCTCGATCCTTCAGGCGAACGGTCGTCGGGGCGTGCTGACCATCGAAACCGGCGTCGATGTGCCCGATGCGACCCTTCGCACCCGCGCCCAGCAGTCCGCGCCGCGCCTGCGCGCCGCCTACAACACCGCCGCCCAGCGCTTTGCCAACGGCCTGCGTCCCGGCGTCGTGCCCGACATCGACCAGCTGTCGGCCGCGCTTCAGGCGGCGACTAACGCCACCCTGGGCCGCGCCGGCGCCCGCCTGCTGCTCGGCACCGTCATGGCGGTCTGACTTCCGCCTCTAGAGAAACGAGTAGGGGTCCACGTCCACCGTCAGGCGGACCGACCCCGGCACCTTCACCCGCTGAAGCCAGGCTCTCAAAAAGGCCTGGAGGTTCACACCCCGGTCGGCCCGCACCAGCAGCCGCTTGCGCCGCCTCCCCCGCACCAGGGCCAGCGGTGCATCGGCCGGGCCATAGACCTCCAGCCGCTCGGCGTTGGGAATGGCCTGGGCCAGGTCGTTCGCCGTCTTCTCGACGGCGGCCGCATTCTCACTGGACAGGATGATCGCCGCCAGCCGGCCATAGGGCGGCAGGGACGCCGCCTCGCGCTCGGCCATTTCCGCCTCGACGAAGGCGTCGCGGTCGCCCGCCGCCAGCGCCATCAGCACCGGGTGCTCGGGCGTCCAGGTCTGAAGCAGCGCCCGCCCCGGCCGATCCGCACGTCCTGCTCGCCCGGTCGCCTGGGCCAAAAGTTGATAGGTCCGCTCAGCCGCGCGCAGGTCGCCGCCGCGTAGCCCCAGGTCCGCATCCACCACGCCCACCAACGTCAGGCGCGGGAAGTTGTGGCCCTTGGCTGCGGCCTGGGTCGCCACCAAAATGTCGATCTCGCCGTCCGTCATCTTCTGGATCAGCGCGCGGGCCGACCGGGCGTCGGGCGCGGTGTCGGAGCTGAAGACCGCCGTGCGCGCCTCGGGGAACAGTTGGCGCACCTCTTCCTCGACCCGCTCGACCCCCGGCCCCACCGAGACCAGCGAATCCTCGGCCCCGCACGAGGGACACAGCTTGGGACGCGCCATCGAGAAGCCGGTCAGGTGACAGACCAGCCGCCCGGTGTAGCGATGCTCGACCAGCCAGCTGTCGGTGTCCGGCGCCGTCAGCCGATGACCACAGACGCGACACAGGACCACGGGCGCATAGCCGCGCCGGTTAAGGAACAGCAGGGTCTGCTCACCCCGCAGCAGGGTTTCGCCGATGGCCAGGCGCAGCGGCTGCGACAGCCAGGTCTGCGGATCGGGCGTGTTCTGACGGAGGTCCAGCAGGGCGATGTCCGGCAGGACCGCCGTCCCGTGCCGCGCGCCCAGCTTCAGCCAGTCGTAGCGCCCGCTCTGCGCGTTCCACAGCGTCTCCAGCGACGGCGTCGCCGAGGCCAGGACCACGGCCGCCCCCTCGATCCGCGCCCGCGCCACGGCCAGGTCGCGGCCGTGATAGACCAGGCCTTCCTCCTGTTTGAACGAGCCGTCATGCTCCTCGTCCACGACGATTAGGCGGAGGTTCACGAACGGCAGGAACAGGGCCGAGCGCGCCCCGACCACGATGTTGCAGCGCCCGGCGACCACCGCCTCCCACACCTGGCGACGGCGCGGCGGGGCGACGCCGGAATGCCATTCGGCCGGGGCGGCGCCGAAGCGCGCCGTGATCCGCTCGATCAGGGCCTGGGTCAGCGCGATCTCGGGCAGAAGGATGAGGATTTGCGCGGCCGGATCGGCCCGCAGCACCCGCGCGATCGCCTCCAGATAGGCCTCGGTCTTGCCCGATCCCGTCACCCCATCCAGGAGGAAGGGGCGGAAGCCGCCACCCGCTACGCCCTCCGCCAACGCCGTCGCCGACGCCGCCTGGTCGCCGTTCAGCGCGGCGGGGGCGTGGTCGGGGTCGGGCCGGTCGAACGCCGCCTCGGCCGCGATCTCGATGATCTCCAGCACGCCCTCGTCGATCAGGCCCTTGACCACGCCCGACGACACGCCCGCCGCCCGCGCCAAGTCGGCCGGCGGCATGGCGCGATCGCCCAGGGCCTCCAGCACGCCCGTCCGGGCCGGGGTGGCGCGCGACGGTGACCGCTCGCCCACGCGTCGCACCCGGCGTTCCGGCCGGGGCCGAGGCGCGCGCAAGCCCTTCAGCGCCGTCGCCGCCATCTCGCCGGGCGCCGACAGGGTCCAGCGTCCGGCCCATTCGATGAAATCCATGACGCCCGCCGGCAGGGGCGGATCATCCAGGCGGCTGTCGATCGCCTTTAGGCGCCGGTTCGACCCCGTCGTCTCGAACACCTCGGACACCACGCCCCGGATCAGGCGCGGCCCCAGCGGCACGGCGACCTGATCGCCTCGCGCCAAATCTCCGTGGGCCAGGCTCAGCGCCTCGGGAACCTCGTAGTCGAAGGCCTCCGGCACCGGCAGGGGAATGAGGACCGAGGCGACTTTCACCGAACTGCGCCCTCGGCTATGAAGCTGCCCATGAAACTCTTTCTCGATACCGCCGACGTCGCCGTCATCAAGGACATGGTCCCCACCGGAATGGTGGATGGCGTCACCACCAATCCGTCGCTGATCGCCAAGTCGGGTCGGAACATCGCCGAGGTCATCGCCGAAATCTGCGCCCTGGTCGAGGGGCCGATTTCCGCCGAGGCCGTCTCGCTCGATTTCGAGACGATGGTCAAGGAAGGCGACAAGCTGGCCGCCATCGCGCCGAACGTGGTGGTGAAACTGCCCCTGACCTGGGATGGCCTGCGCGCCTGCCGCGTCTTCACCGACAAGGGCATCAAGACCAACGTCACCCTGTGCTTCTCGGCCGCCCAGGCGCTGCTGGCCGCCAAGGCCGGCGCCACCTTCGTCTCGCCGTTCGTCGGACGTCTAGAAGACAACGGCGCCGACGGCATCGGCCTTCTGGAAGAAATCCGCGTCCTGTATGACGTGCACGGTTTCGAGACCCAGATCCTGGCCGCGTCCCTCCGCAATGTCGGCCATGTCGCCGCCGCCGCCGTCGCCGGATCGGACGCCGCCACCTTCGGCGCCGACACATTCAAGGCCTTGGTGAACCACCCGTTAACCGACAAGGGTCTTGATGCCTTCGTGTCGGACTGGGCCAAGACGGGTCAGTCTATTCTGTAGCATCGCGGTTCCCGGAGAGGTCTGTTTGAGCGGCTCATTGGACCTTTTCGAAACGTCGGAATCGGACGCAACGCCCCATATCGGCGACGGCTTGCATTGGCCCGACGTGCGCGGCTGGCTGCAGACCCACCCTCAGACCCTGCTGGACGACCGGTCCCTGCTGGAGGAGATCGGTCTGCGGCCGCATGGCCGCAACGTGGTCGAGTTCGGCGCCGCCGCCCTGACGCGACTGGAAGCCGTGGTCGAGCGCGAGACCGGCGCCCGGCGCGAGATCGAACTGATCGCCCGCGCCAACTTCGCCGCCCAGACCCAGACGCATGTCGCGACCCTGGACCTGATGGAGGCCAAGAACCATTCCGACCTGGCCCGTCGACTGGATGCGGCGGCGCAGGGGCGGTTCGGCTTGGCCGGCGCCGCCATCGCTCTGGAAAAACCGGGCGGCGTGCCCTTCGGCTGGCGCGCCTTGGAAGAAGGCGATGTCGACAACCTTCTGGGCGAGCACGGCCTGACCTGGCTCGGCCCGATGATACAAGGACTGAATTTCTTCGGTGCGACCGAGGATCAGGTGCGGTCCATCGCCCTGGTCCGCATGGCCCCGCACCTGACGCCGGGCGGACCGCCGCGCCCCTGCATCTGCGCCTTCGGCTCACCGGAGCCCGAAGGCTTCACCCCCAACATGGGCTGCGAACTGGCCGCCTTCCTGGCGCGGGTGACGGAGCGGATGGCCGAGCGATGGCCGGTATTGAACTGACCGCCTTCGACGCCCTGCGCGCCTGGCTCGATCACCTGGCGCACGAACGTCGGCTGTCGCCGCGCACGCTGGAGGCCTATGGCCATATCGGCCGGCTCTATGTCGCCTTCCTCGAACACCATCGCGGCGAGACCCTGTCGCTAAAGGACATGGGGACGATCACCGCCGCCGAGGTCCGCGCCCACATGGCCGAGCGGCGCTCAGGCGATCACCCGCTGGCAGCCCGGTCGCTTAGCCAGAGCCTGTCGGCCATTCGCGGTTTTCACGCCTTCCTCGACCGGCGGCTAGACACGCCCGCCCCGCAGCTGGCCCTGGTGCGCGATCCCAAGGTCAAGCCGTCCCTGCCCCGGCCGGTGACCGAAGATCAGGCGCGCGGCCTGCTGGCCGAACCGGACGCCGATCCCGACGCCGAACCGTGGGAGGCCGCGCGTGACAGAGCTGTCCTGACCCTGCTCTACGGCTGCGGCCTGCGGATCTCCGAGGCCATGTCCCTGACCCGCGCCGATGCGCCGCTGGGCGAGACCCTGCGTGTCGTCGGCAAGGGGTCCAAAACGCGGATCGCGCCGATCCTGCCCGCCGTGCGCACCGCAGTGGACGCCTATCTGGCTCTATTGCCCTTCCCGCTCCAGCCTGCCGACGCCCTGTTCCGCGCGCGCCGCGGCGGCCCCTTGAGCCCCCGTCATGTCCAGGCCTCGGTCCAGCGGCTGCGCGGCAGGTTGGGCCTGCCGGAGCGCACGACGCCTCACGCCCTACGCCACAGCTTCGCGACCCACCTGCTGGGCGCCGGCGCCGACCTGCGGTCCATCCAGGAACTGCTGGGCCACGCCAGCCTGTCGACGACCCAGAAATACACCGGCGTCGATGCGGATAGACTTTTGAACGCCTATGCGGCCGCCCATCCCCGCGCCTAGCGACGCGGCGCGGGCGGAGCCGGGGGCACGCCGACATCGGGCTGCGCCGGCATCAGGTTTCGACCCAGCGCCCGTTGATCCGGCACGGCGTAGCTGATCGGCAGGGGGCAGTTGTTCTGATCGCGCCGGTCCAGCAGAAGATAGCGACGGACCTGTCCGTCATCGAGCGATCGATCCAGCGTCATGGCGCCGGCGCCGCCTTGCCGAGCCTGCATCAGCGGATCGCCGCAACGCTGCGTGTCCGCCCTTGGTGCGGAAACAACAAGATCACGGCTGGTGATCGCGCTGGAAGACGCCGCCGCGGGGTCGGCCAGGGCCAGCATAAGCAAGGTCAGCATCGCATCCTCCTGTTTCGGCTGGGACGATACGCCGACAACCCTCGATTGGCTAGACGGAGCCGAACGCTGGGCGAGCAAGCGCAGCTGCGCTGAGACACGACGGACAAGAATATGTCTCAGGCTCTTCGCCAAAAGCGCGTAGCCTGTCCTGCCCTGGCGACGGCCCGAGGAGGACAGGCAAGTGCGGCCAGGGTTTGGCGAAGGATCGAGCGTGAAAACGTCGCGGCGCAAGACGCTGAGCCTGCTGGCGGCTGCGCCGTTTGTGTCCGCTCAGACCGCTGTCCCGGCGGACCCGCCCGATCAGGTGCGGCTCTTGCAAAATCTGTTGACGCGGATGGGCGTCGGCGTGCGTCTGAACGGAAGCGTCCAGCAGATCTTCGTCATTGACACCGGCGCCGAGCGCAGCGCGGTTTCGACCGAGTTGGCCCAGGCCTTGGCCCTGCCGCCCGGCCGCCCGGTCGTGGTGCACGGGATCACGGCGGCTGAGGTCACGCCGACCGTTGAACTGGCGCAGATCGAGATCGGGCGGCGGCGCTTCAGCGACCTGACCCTGCCGGTCTTCCCGCGCGACGCCCTGGGCGCCGACGGCCTGCTCGGTCTGGACCTGCTGTCCCGCTTTCGCCTGACGCTGGACATCAACGCCCGCCAGGTCGCCCTGTCGCCATCGGGTACGACCAGCATCGCCTTGACGACCAGCGCTGACGCCACGCGGCTTCGTCAGCAGGACGTGCTGGTCGCCGGTCGTCGCGGCCGATTTGGTCAGTTACTCCTGACCCGGATCAATGTCGCCGGCGGGGAGGTCGCCGCCTTCATCGACAGCGGCGCGCAATATTCGATCGGCAATCTAACCCTGATGCAGGCGATCGACATCGGTCAGTCCCCCGCCTCATCCGAGCCGGTGCGCATGGTCGGCATCGTCGGCGGGGCGGTGACGGCTCGCACCGGCACGACGCCCGCCCTGCACATCGCGGGACGATCGCTGGGCCCGACCCCGCTGCTGTTCGCTGACCTGCATGTGTTTCAGGTCATGGACCTGATCGACAAGCCGGCCCTGCTGCTGGGCGCCGATATCCTGAGCCGGTTCAGCCGCATCACCTTGGATTACGGCCGCAGCCGCGTGGCTTTCGGCGGCGTGCTGCGCCGTCGTGCGCCCGGCTGATCAGATCGCCTTGATCGCCCCGCCGTCCAGTCGGATCAGCGAGCCGGTGACATAGGCCGCCAGCGGACTGGCCAGGAAGGCGGCGGTGGCGCCGAACTCCTCGGTCGTGCCGATACGGCCGACCGGGATCGATTTGATGGATTCAGCTCGCGCCTCTTGCGGCGTCGTGCCGGTGCGCTCAGCGGTCGCCTGGTCCAGCCTTTCGATCCGCGGCGTATCGATCCGCCCCGGCAGCAGGGTGTTGACCGTCACCCCGTCTGGTCCGACCTCATTGGCCAGTGTCTTGGCCCAGGCCGCGACCGAGGCCCGCAGGGTGTTGGACACGCCCAGCGCCGCCGACGGCTCGACCACCGTGATCGAGGCGACGTTCAGGATCCGCCCCCAGCCGGCCGCCCGCATGGCCGGCAGCACCCGGTCCGTCAGGCGGAAGATCGACAGCACCATCGACTCGAAATGATCGCGCCACACCGCCGGCTCAAGCCCCGACACGCCCGACGGCGGCGGCCCCCCGGTGTTGTTCAACAGGATTTCGATGTGCCCGCCCAGCAGATCCTCGGCCCGGTCCGTCGCCTTCAACAGCGCCTCATGGTCCGCCAGGTCCGCTGTGACCACGACCGCCCGGCCAGGCCCTGCCGCATTCAACGCATCCGCCACGGCCTGAAGCTTGCCTTCATCGCGCGACAGCAGGGCGACGTGCGCGCCCTCCGCGACCAGGGCCGTCGCCACGGCGCGGCCAAGGCCGGATGAGCCGCCGCAGATCAGGGCGCGCTTGCCGTCGAGTTTCAGGTCCATGGTCTTCTCCGATCCTGTGTGGCCCCGATATCGGATGCGTGGGTCCCAAGCGCAACGCGGCGTTAACCGAGACGGCGCACCTTCTTTGTCGAGCGGCCGCCAAGACCGCCAGGACAGGCCGGGGAGGGCTCGCCCATGTCGACCAAGATGACGTCTAGCACCCGCCGCCACAGCGACCATTTCGAGCCGCAGGACACCGATCCGCACGAACAGCGTCGCCTGCGCGGGCAGTTGGAGCAGATCGACTACGCCGCCTACGTCGCCAACAAGGAGGTGATCGGGCACGCCCTGACCGGCGTGGACGCCGGCTCGCTGCAAAAGCTGGCGGTCATGACCGCCACGGCCCGCGCCAAATGGGTCGCGGAATCGCTGCGCCTGGCCCACTCCGGCTCGGCTGTCACGCCTGACCAAGTCGCCCGCCTGACCGCCGCCCGCACCGCCTACGACGAACTGGCCGAAGCCTACGAGGCTCTGCGTCGGGTCATCGAACGGGGCTACGTCGCGCTCCGGTGATCTGCCGAGACCGAGTGTCCGGAACCGGGCGCCCTCATCGTCGTTCTGCGGCCATGAAAATCGCTCGCACCGCTTCCATCGCCCTGATCGCCGGCGCCGCCCTGGCGCTGGGCGCCTGCGCCACCCTGCAACGCGGCCCCGTAGGCAACGCCGCCGTGCCTCAACCCACGAAGCCGGTCGACCTGAACCGCTACGCCGGCCTGTGGTATGAAATCGGGCGCTACGAGAACGGGTTCGAGCGCGGCTGCGAAGGCGTGACCGCCCAATATACGGTGCGCGACGACGGTCTGGTCGGGGTGCTGAACACCTGCCGACAGGATGCGGTCGACGGCCCGGAAAAGACCTCAGAGGGCAAGGCGAAGATCGTCGAGGGCAGCGACAACGCCAAGCTGAAGGTGTCGTTCTTCGGCCCCTTCTACGTCGGCGACTATTGGGTGCTGGACCACGCCGACGACTATTCCTGGTCCATCGTCGGCGAGCCGTCGGGTCGCTACCTTTGGCTGCTCAGCCGCACCGCGCAACCCGCGCCGTCCGTCCGCGACACGATCCTGACCCGCGCCCGCAGCCTGGGCTACGACCTGACGCTGGTGCGAACGACGCAGCACTGACGCTGACTTCCAGATAATTTTAGAGAAGAAGCCTGGTGGAGCCGAGGGGAGTCGAACCCCTGACCTCGTCATTGCGAACGACGCGCTCTACCAACTGAGCTACGGCCCCGTTTCCAGCGTGGGATCGGGTTTCACAGGCGTGGCGGACATAGAAGGCGGGCGGGCGTGGTGTCAACGGGCTTGTGCGCGCAAAGCGCGCAGGTCGGATACGGCCGTTGTCGGAGCCGGGGCGAACAGGCTAGAAGCGCCGATCCAAGCAGGAGTTACCGTTCATGGGCTATGCGCTCGTCTGGTTGATCAACACCATCATCAGTCTGATGATCTGGTTCATCATCGCCCAGGCCATTCTGAGCTGGTTGGTGGCGTTCGACGTCGTCAACTATCGCAACCGCTTCGTCTATTCGGTCGGGACCTTCCTGGACCGGGTCACCGCGCCCCTGCTGGAGCCGTTCCGCCGCATCATTCCGAACCTGGGCGGCATCGACATCTCGCCCATCGTGGTGATCCTGCTGCTGCAGTTCATCAGCGTGCTGTTCAACCGCACCGCGGCGCCGGCCCTGATCCAGTTGCTCGGCTGAGGCGACACGGCGGGCGGAAATCTGATGCGAGAGGGTTGATCCGCTCTTGCGCCGCGCGCCTTCCTTTCTAAAGGTGCCCGCCCGACCACTTTCGACCACGGTTCATGACCACGATCACCACAGTCGCCATTCTGGGCGCCGGACAGATGGGCGCAGGCATCGCGCAGGCGGTCGCGCTCGGGGGCTATTCGGTTCGCCTTTATGACGTCATCGCCGACCGGCTGCCGCTGGCGCAGGGCGAGATCGCGGCCAGCCTGGCGCGTCATGTCGGACGCGGTCTGGTCGACCAGGCCGCGGCGGACGCAGCCCTGACCCGCATCACGACAAGCGACGGAATGGCCGAGGCCGTCGCCGGCGCCGATCTGGTCATCGAGGCGGCGCTGGAAGACGAGGCCGTCAAGAAGGCCATCTATGCGCAGGTCGTGCCGCACCTGGGCCCGCAGACGCTGTTGGCGTCCAACACCTCATCGATCTCGATCACACGCCTGGCCTCTTCGACGGACCGGCCGGACCGGTTCGTCGGCCTGCACTTCATGAAGCCGGCGCCGGTGATGAAGCTGGTGGAGATCATCCGCGGCATCGCCACCTCGGCCGAAACACATTCCGCCGCCGTCGCCTTCGCCGAGAGCCTGGGCAAGACCACCACGGACGCCGAGGATTTTCCCGCCTTCATCGTCAACCGCATCCTGGTGCCGATGATGAACGAGGCCATCTTCGCCCTGTATGAAGGCGTCGGCAACGTCGCCTCGATCGACAAGGCGCTGCGCCTGGGCGCCAACCATCCGATGGGCCCGCTGGAACTGGCGGACTTCATGGGTCTGGACGTCGTCCTGGCCATCATGAACGTGCTGTATGACGGCTTGGCCGACAGCAAATATCGCCCCTGCCCCCTGCTGGTGAAATATGTCGAGGCCGGCTGGCTGGGCAGGAAGAGCGGACGCGGCTTCTACGACTATTCCGGCGCTGCGCCGGCGCCGACGCGATGAGCCGGTTCGAGAGCTATTCCGATCTTCCGGGTCAGGCGACCATCGCCGAGCGGCCCGGGCGGACGCCTAGGATTCTGGCGTGCTTGGCCGGCGCGGCCTGGCCGCCTCTGTGGCTGACCCTGCCCTTCTGGCGGCCGCACGCCTATCTGCCGGGTCGCGACATGGATTGGCGGCTGGTGGTGATGCTGATCGGCCTGATCACCGTGCCGCTGGCGCTGTATCGCGTGCTGAACGAGCGCAAGCGCGACGGGCGACCTGGCACGCGGCTGGGCGTCGTCTGGCGCTTCATGATGTACGGCGGTTTGGCGGCGGCCCTGGTTCAGATCGTCGTCGCCCTGGGTATGAGCGTGATGGGCTGGTTCGAGGCCGGCGACGTCATGCAGGCCTTGGGCGCGACCGAGACCACCCTGCTGATCTTCGGCGTCGGCGGCCTGCCCATCGCCATGATCGTGGGCGTCAGCTACGCCCTGTGGGCCGGGTTGTGCGCCGCCTTCATCGCCTTCGAGGCGCGGCCGGCGGTCAAGGATCGACTGGGCTTGATGCCCAAGGGCTGAGACACAGGGTTGGCATTCGCGCCTGACGCCTGAGTTCGAGGATTGGGGGATCCGAGAATGACCATGGATGACACGGACAAGGATGCGGCGGAAATCCTGTCGCCCGTCGCGGCGACCTCGCGCATCGCCAGCCTGGACGTCATGCGGGGCCTAGCGGTGCTGGGCATCCTCGCGGTCAATGTCGTTTCGTTCGGCCTGCCGATCATGGTCTATCAGGATGCGAGCCTCAGTCCGTTCCCGGTCACCGGCGCCAACGCCGTGGCGCGCTGGGCGATGGACGTCTTCTTCCATCAGAAGTTCATCACCCTGTTTTCGATGCTGTTCGGGGCCTCGATCTATCTGGTCGGGGGCGAGCGGGACGATGCGGCGCGTGGCAAACTGCTGCGGCGCCGCCTGTTCTGGCTGGCCGTCATCGCCCTGATCCACGGCCTGGCCTTCTGGTATGGCGACGTGCTGCTGCTCTACGCCTGGTCGGGCCTGTTCGTGATGCTGATGCGGTCGATGCGGGCCGGAACGCTGATCGGGATCGGCCTGGGCGTAACCCTGTTGCTGGGCGCGATGCAGGCGGGCGCCACCTGGCTGATGGTCGCCGGACCGCCGGCGATCACCGAGGCGATGAACCAGGGCGGGCCGCATTACACCGCCGCCATGGTGACGGAGTCGATCGCCGCCTATCGCAGCGGCTGGGCCGGGGCGATGGACCAGAACCTGCAGAACTGGCTGCTGCTGCAGGGCGCCAGCCTGACCATGTTTGTGTTCTCGACCGTGGCCCTGATGATGCTGGGTCTGGGCCTGTTCAAGGCCGGCGTATTCAGCGGCCGGGCGCCCAACGGGGTCTATGTCGCCTTCATCGCTGTCGGCGGCGCCGTGCTGGCCCTGCTGGGCGTGCTGGAATGGCGTGAGGCCATGGCCCCGGCCGGAACCCACCCGACGCGCGGGCTGGCGGAGGTCGTCGCCTCCTTCCCCATCTTCGTCACCCTGGCCTATGTCAGCCTGATCGTGCTGGCGACGACGCGAGGGGCGGCCTGGATCACGGCGGCGCTGCGGCCGGTGGGACAGATGGCCTTTACCAACTATCTGACCCAGACCCTGATCATGACCTCCATCTTCTACATGCCCTGGGGGCCGCGCCTGTTCGGGCGTGCCGACTATGTACAGATGTGGGGCCTGGTCCTGGCGGTCTGGGCGCTGCAACTGATCTGGTCGCCGCTGTGGTTGTCGCGGTTCAGCATGGGGCCGCTGGAGTGGGTTTGGCGCTGTCTGACCTACGGCCGTCGCATGCCGATTTCAAAAGGCGGCTGACGGCGCTTTTATCGCAGGCGCGAAGCGATTAACTGAGGGCCATGGCCGCCCCGGATACTCCCGCCGAAACCTTCAAGCGCGCGCTGGGTCATGCCGCGCGGGCGCTGGCCGAACAGCCCGAGCTGGAGGTGGTGTTCGGGTCCGACGGGCCCAAACTGTCCAACGGCGTCCTGACCCTGCCCCATCCGCCCCGCGATCCGTCCGGGCCCGAGAGCGCGTCCTTGCGCGGCCAGGCCGACCGGCTGGCGCTGCGTCTGGCCAATCACGATGCGGCGGTGAATAGCCGGATGCGGCCGGCGGACGCCAAGGCGGCCGAGGTGTTCGATGCGGTCGAACAGGCGCGCGTCGAGGCCTTTGGTTCGGAACATCTGGCCGGGGTGCGCGACAATCTGGGCGCCGCCCTGATCACGCGGCTGGAAAAGACCGGCGCCCTGCGCATCAGCGACCCTGAGCGCGTGCCCGTGTCCGAGGCCGTGGCGCTTCTGGTGCGCGAGCGGCTGACCGGGCGCCCCGCCCCCGACGGCGCCCGGGCCATGCTGGATCTGGTGCGCGCCAACATCGAAGCCAAGGCGGGCGCCAAGCTGGATGCCCTGGCCGGCACGGCGGGCGATCAGGAAGGCTTTGCGCTGAAGATGCGCGAGGTGCTGCGCGCGCTTGACCTCGACCCCGGCGACGGGCGCGGCGAAGATACGTCCGAAGATCCCGGCGACGAGGAGCCCGATCCTCAGGACCCCGCGGCTGACGACGATCAGGATGAGGAGGAAGAGCAGGACGGCGGCGAAGGCTCCCAATCGATGGAGGGCGACGCCGACGATCAGTCTTCCGAGCAAGAGCGCGAAAGTCGCCCCGAGGGCGCGCCCGCCGATCCCGACGGCGAAGGCGCCGACGATGGCCCGGAACTTCAGGAAGGCCAGCAGCCGAACCGTCAGCAGACGGCCGACGACGGCCGCGCCGTTGATTTCTACCGCGTCTTCACCACCGCCTTCGACGAGGTGGTGGACGCCGCCGACCTGTGCGACCCCGTCGAACTGGACAGGCTGCGCGCCCTGCTGGACGGCCAGCTGGCCATCCTGTCCAGCGTCGTGTCGCGCCTGGCCAACAAGCTGCAACGGCGCCTGCTGGCGCAGCAGAACCGCTCCTGGGTCTTTGATCTGGAAGAGGGGATGCTGGACACGGCGCGGCTGACCCGGATCGTCACCGACCCGACCGCCCCCCTGTCGTTCAAGGCCGAGAGCGAAAGCCCGTTCCGCGACACGGTCGTAACCCTGCTGCTCGACAACTCCGGCTCGATGCGCGGGCGGCCGATCATGGTGGCGGCGGTCTGCGCCGACATCCTGGCGCGGACGCTGGAACGCTGCGGCGTCAAGGTCGAGATCCTGGGCTTCACCACCCGCGCGTGGAAAGGCGGGCAGAGCCGTGAGGCCTGGATCACCGCCGGCAAGCCCCAAAATCCGGGCCGCCTGAACGACCTGCGCCACATCATCTACAAGGCCGCCGACGCGCCCTGGCGCCGGGCCAAGAAGAACCTGGGCTTGATGATGCGCGAAGGCCTGCTGAAGGAAAACATCGACGGCGAGGCCCTGCAATGGGCCCACGGTCGCCTGCTGGCCCGCTCCGAACAGCGCCGCATTCTGATGGTCATTTCCGACGGGTCGCCGGTGGACGACTCGACGCAGTCGGCTAATGCGGCGCTCTATCTGGACAAGCACCTGCGCCAGGTCATCGCCGAGATCGAGGATCGCTCGCCGGTCGAACTGCTGGCCATTGGCATCGGCCATGACGTGACCCGCTGGTATCGTAAGGCCCTGACCATCGTGGACGTGGAACAGCTGGCGGGGGCCATGACCGAGAAGCTGGCCGAACTGTTCGAGAACGAGGGGGCGGCGGGTTCCACCCGTCGCACCAAGCGAAAGCTGGCGGCATGAGCCGTTTCGGCCGGCTGGTCAGTGTCTGGATCGCCCTGTCGCTGTCGGCCTGCGCCGCCTCGCTGGGCGCGCCGCGTCCCTATCCGTTGTCATCGGACGGCTGGACGCCCCAGGTCGCGGAACTGCGAAGCGTCAGCCTAGGCCTGCCAGGCGGGACGCAGTTGGCCGACGGCGTGACGTTCGCCGGCGGCCTGCAGGTTAGCGCCGCGCCGACCTCGCCTCTTCACAGCCTGTCGGACCTGAAGCTGACCGGCGACGGCGGCTTCGTCACGGTGTCTGACACCGGCGATCTGGTGCGCGGCGACATTCGCCTGGACGCCCGGGGACGGCTGGTCGGGCTGGATCATTTCCGCTCGCGCCGGCTGACGCTTCAGGACGGCGCCGCGAT
>NZ_DAMBJX010000013.1:59353-60342 GCF_032067225.1 Brevundimonas vesicularis
CGATTTCCGACAAGTCGGATGGCGACGCCGAGGGGTTGGCCATCACCCCCTCCGGCGATCTGCTGGTCAGTTTCGAGCGGCGTCACCGAATCTGGAACTACGGTCCCTTCTCGGCGCTGAAGACCCAGCCGACGCCGGTGCGGTCGCCCGACTTTGCCTTCACCGAGAACGACGGGATGGAGGGGTTGGCCGTTGCCCCCGGCGGCTGGCGCGTCTCTGGCGAGGCCGGCGGCGTCTGGGATTGCGCGGCGGCGAGATGCACGGGTGTGAGCACGCCTCCGCAGACGCCGATCCCCGACAGCGAATACCGCATCACCGGTTTGGATCGGGATCCGTCCGGCGCCGGATGGTTCGTGGTCCAGCGCCTGTACCGGGCGCCCATCGACATGCGCGCGCGCGTGCGCCGCATGGCCCCCGACGGAACGCTGGGGCCGGTGTTGATCGAGCTGAAACTGCCCGGCACTACCGACAATTTCGAGGGTATCGCCGCAGAGACGCGCAACGGAAGGACCCGCCTCTACATCCTGTCCGACGACAACTTCAATCCGGCCCAGCGCACCCTGATGCTGGCCTTCGACCTCCGCTAGGCGTCAGGCCGCGCCGGCCCACTGCGTCGGTTGCGAGGTCGATTCATCGGCTTGCAGGGCGCGCACGAAATCATCGCGCCAGATGCCGACATCGGTGGCGCGAACCACATCCATCAGGGCTTCCCATTTCCGGATCCGCTCGGCCAGCGGCATGGTCAGCGCCTTCTGGATGGCGTCCGACAGCTCTTCGCGACTGTAGGGATTGACCAGCAGCGCTTCACCCATCTGTTCGGCCGCGCCGGCGAAGCGCGACAGGATCAGCACGCCGGGATCGTCCGGGTTCTGGGCGCAGACATATTCCTTGGCCACCAGATTCATGCCGTCGCGCAGCGGCGTCACTAGACCGACCCGCGCCGCGCGGTAGATGCCCGCCAGCTGATCCCGACGATAGGTGCGGTTCAG
>NZ_DAMBJX010000014.1:0-10840 GCF_032067225.1 Brevundimonas vesicularis
TCAGCTTCTCCAAGGTCTCCCAGAAGACGGCTTCCTGGCAGACGGCGTGGACGGCGACAGCGTCGTCGCGGCCCATGAGGGGCATGACGGTCGGCGAGCCGGCGCCAGGCAGGATGGCGGTGATTTCGTCCAGCGCCGAGCGCGGGGCGTTCAGCATGACGTATTTGGCGCCTTGCGAGGACACCACGCCCGCCATCCGCTCGATGACGCTGTCCAACAGCTGCTGCAACGCGGGCTCGGGCGCGACGGGCGACTGGATCAGCACGGCCTGGCTTTCCAGAACCGTATCCTTGGCGCCCAGGCCGTTGGCCTCCAGCGTCGCGCCGGTCGAGACCAGGTCGCAGATGGCGGCGGCCAGTTTCAGCCGGGGGGCGACCTCGACGGCGCCGCGCATGACCACGATGTCGGCCTTGACCCCGCGTTCGTCGAGGAAGCGGCGCAGGATTTTAGGATAGGAGGTGGCGATGCGCAGCCCGTCCAGCGAGGCCGGGCCGTCGTAGGCCAGGGTCGGAGGCGTTCCGATCTTGAGCGTGCAGCGACCGAAGCCCAGCGGCATGACGATCGAGGCGTTCGGCCCGCCGTTGCGGCCCTCCTCCAGCACGTTCTCGCCGACAATGCCCAGGTCGCAGACGCCGTCCGCCACGAAGGTGGGAATGTCGTCGTCGCGGACGCGCAGCAGGTCGATCGGATAGTTCTCGACCCGGTACAGCAGGTCGTTGTGACCCTTGACCCATTTCAGGCCCGCGTCGCGGATCAGGTCGAGGCTGCGGTCGGCCAGACGGCCGGATTTCTGGACGGCGATGCGAAGCCGGCCCTGCACGGTGCTCATATTCGGATACTCAGTTCTTGTTCTTCAGGCGGTCCAGGGCGAGGCGATAGCCCTGATGCGGCATGTCTTTCAGATAGCGGGCGACGCGAACGACGGTGGTGGGGCTGGCATGGGCCTCTGCGGCGATCTCGCGATAGGATTTGCCGCCGGCGTCGAGCAGGCGCGCGACCTGCCAGCGCTCGGAGAAGGCGCGCAGTTCCGCAGGCGTGCAAAGATCGGCCAGAAAGGCGTCGATCTCAGCGCGCGTCTGCATCGACAACAGGGCGTCATGCAGGGCGTCACGGGCGGGCGGGGTCGTCATGCGCGTTCCACTATGCTGTAACGGTGGAACGGTCAAGGGGGAGGAGACAGATCGTGCGTGGCGCACTATCTGCGTCGTCATGACCAAGGTTCTCATCATCGGCGCCGGGCACGCTGGCGGCTCTGTCGCGGCTTTCCTGCGGCAGTATGGGCATGAAGGCCCCATCGTGCTGGCGGGGGAAGAGGATGCGCCGCCGTATCAGCGGCCGCCCTTGTCCAAGGCCTGGCTGAAGGGGGAGGCGGATCTGGAGGCGCTGCTGCTGCGGCCTCTGAGCTTCTACGCCGAGCAGAACATCGACTTCCGGCCCTCGACGGTCGCCGTCTCGGTGGATCCGGCAGCGAAGACGGTAGCCTTCCACGACGGGTCGTCGGAAACCTACGACATTCTTGTGCTGGCGACCGGATCGACGGCGCGCAAGCTGCCGGTTCCGGGCGGGGACCATCCCGATCTGCTGGAACTCCGCACGATGAAGGACGCCGAGCGACTGAAGGCTGTCCTCGGGCCCGGCAAGCGTCTGGCGGTCGTCGGCGGCGGCTATGTGGGGCTGGAGGCCGCGGCGTCGGCGCGGGCCCTGGGCGCCGAGGCGGTGGTGATCGAGCGCGCGTCGCGCGTTTTGGCCCGGGTGGCGTCCGAGACCTTGTCGACCTTCTTCACGGCGCAGCACCGGGCGCACGGCGTCGAATTCCTGACCGACGCTGAGGTGGTCGCTGTGGCCCGCGACGGCGTGAGCCTGGCCGACGGATCGGTGGTGTCGGCGGATGCGGTGTTGGTGGGGGTCGGCGCCCTGGCTTGCGACGCCCTGGCGCGATCTGCCGGCCTGACCTGCGACGACGGCTTGGTGGTGGACGCTGAGGCGCGCACCAGCGACCCGGCGATCTTCGCCATCGGCGACATGACCCGACGACCCATTCCGGTCCATGGCGGCGTGCATCATCGGCTGGAAAGCGTGCCCAACGCCCTGGAGCAGGCCAAACAGGCGGCCGCGGCCATCGTCGGACGGGCCGGACCCACGCCCGAAGTGCCGTGGTTCTGGTCTGACCAGTATGACGTCAAGCTTCAGATCGCCGGCCTGCCGTTCGACGTCGACCGACAGGTGGTGCGTGGCGATCCGACGGCGTCGGGCTTTGCGGTCTTCCATCTGAACGGCGACCGCATCGTCTGCGTCGAGGCCGTCAACGCTCCGCCCGAGTTCATGGCCGGCAAGCAGTTGATCGCCAAGGCGACGCCTGTGGACGTGGACAAGCTGGCCGATCCGGCGGTGTCGATGAAGGCGGTGGCCGTCGGATAAGGCGTCGCCGCAGTGCAACAAAACTGTTGCGCTTTACGTTCGTCACCGTTCAAGCTGCGACTTCAACGCGGCGGGGGCGGATGACGAGAGCTTTCGACGAAATGAATGGCGGCGGATCGGGTGCGATCCGCGACAGCTACAAGACGCTGGCGGCGTGGCTGGAAAACGCGCCGGCCGATCTGCTGCAAGCGCGCTCGCGCCAGGCGGAGCTGTTCTTCCGTCGCATGGGCGTGACCTTCGCCGTCTATGGCGACGAGGAATCCAACGAGCGGCTGATCCCCTTCGATGTTGTGCCGCGCATCATCGGTGCGGACGAGTGGGGCGGTCTGGAAAAGGGGCTGAAGCAGCGGGTCACCGCCATCAACGCCTTCCTGAAAGACATCTATGGGCCGCAGGACTGCATCAAGGCGGGCATCGTCCCGGCCGATCTGATCCTGACCAATCCGCACTATCGGCCGGAGATGCAGGGGCGTCGTCCGCCGGGCGACGTCTGGTGCCATATCTCGGGCGTCGATCTGGTGCGCACCGGTGAGGACGGCTTCTATGTTCTCGAAGACAACTGCCGCACGCCGTCGGGCGTCTCCTATATGCTGGAGAACCGCGAGATGATGATGCGGCTGTTCCCCGACCTATTCGCGGAACACGCCGTGCGTCCCGTCGAGATCTACACCGACATGCTGCTGCGCTCGCTGCAGGCCTCAGCGCCGGCAGGGGCGGGGGCGGATCCGACCATCGTCGTGCTGACGCCCGGCCCCTTCAACTCGGCCTACTATGAGCACAGCTTCCTGGCCGACAAGCTGGGTGTCGAGCTGGTTCAGGGCACGGACCTGTTCGTCAATGACGACACGGTCTTCATGCGCACGACCGAGGGGCCCAAGCGCGTCGATGTCATCTATCGCCGTATCGACGACGACTTCCTCGACCCCCTGACCTTCATGCCCAACTCTACCATTGGGGTGCCGGGGCTGATGTCGGCCTATTTCGCGGGACGAGTCACCTTGGCCAATGCGGTCGGGACGGGCGTGGCCGACGACAAGGCCGTCTATACCTACATGCCCGAGATCATCCGCTTCTTCACGGGTGAGGATGCGATCCTGCAGAACGTGCCGACCTGGCGCTGTCGCGAGCCGGACGCCCTGAAGGAAGTGCTGGATAAGCTTCCGGAACTGGTGGTCAAGGAAGTCGGCGGATCGGGCGGCTACGGCATGCTGGTCGGGCCGACCTCGACAAAGGCCGAGATCGAGGATTTCCGCGCCAAGCTGATCGCCGATCCCGACGACTTCATCGCCCAGCCGACGCTGAGCCTGTCGACGGCTCCGACGCTGAACGGCGGCGCCCTGTCGCCCCGCCACGTCGATCTCAGGCCGTTCGTCCTGTCCAGCCCGGCCGGCGTGCGCGTCGCGCCCGGCGGCCTGACGCGGGTGGCGCTGAAGGAAGGGTCGCTGGTGGTGAACTCCAGCCAGGGCGGCGGAACCAAGGACACCTGGGTGCTGGACAACTGATGCTTTCACGCACCGCAGACAGCCTCTACTGGACCGGCCGCTACATGGAGCGGGCGGACTTTCTCGCCCGCATTCTGGAGGCGGCGATCCGTCTCGCCGCCCTGCCGGCGAAAGATCAGGCCGCCGTCACCGCCTGGGCCGGGGCCATCGCCTCGTCGGGGGTCAAGGCCGGCTTCGATGCGACCGGCCGGACCGTGTCGGAAAAGTCCGTGCGGGAATATCTGGCCTTCGGCTTCGACAATCCGACCTCGATCAAGGCCTGCATCACCAAGGCGCGGACCAATGCGCGCTCGGTGCGCACCGCCCTGACCATCGAACTGTGGGAGGCGATCAACGGCGCCTGGAACGGTCTGAACGAGCTGGGCGAACCGACCAAGCGCGACGACTTCACCAACTTCCTCGACTTTGTGAAATCGACGTCCCTGGCGGTCGAAGGCGCCTCGTCGCGGACCATGCTGCGCAACGACGCCTACTGGTTCCTGCGACTTGGCATGGCGATTGAGCGGGCCGACAACACCGCGCGTCTGCTCGACGTGAAATATCACCTGCTGCTGCCGCCCGGCGAACGGGTGGGGGGGCAACTAGACTACTTCCAGTGGACGACCCTTCTGCGCGAGGTTTCGGCATTGACCGCCTATCGCTGGGTTTACCGCGAAAGCGTGCGGCCTTGGCTGGTGGCGGACCTCCTGGTGCTGAACCGCCAGATGCCGCGCTCGCTCGCCTCGTGCCAGGGCATGATCGTCAGCTATCTGGAGAAGTTGGCGACCGATTACGGAAGACGCGGACCCGCGCAGCGATTGGCCTCCAACCGCCTCAGCCAGTTCAACGAGGCCAAGATCGAGGACATCTTCCAGTCCGGCCTGCACGAATACATTCAGGGCTTCCTGAACGAGAACAACGCCTTGGCCGCGGCCGTCCACGAACAGTATCTGGTCTGACCATGCGGATCCGGATCGATCACTCCACCCGCTACGCCTACGCCCGGCCCGCGCGGTTCATCGTCCAGATGCTGCGCCTGACGCCCAAGTCGTGCGAAAGCCAGCAGGTCCGCGACTGGCGGATCGAAACCGATGTGGACGCCCGGCTGCGGCGCAGCGAGGACGCGTTCGGCAACATCGTTCACAGCCTCTACACCGAGCGGCCGACCGACGCCCTGACCATCCGCGTGACCGGCGAGGTCTCGACCGTCGAGACGGGCGGCGTCGTGAAGGGACAGGCCGAGCGCCTGTCGCCCATCGTCTATCTGCGCGACACCTCGATGACCAAGGCCGACGCCGGTATCGTCGATTTCGCCCGCTCCATTCCTGAGGGCGCGACGCTGGGCCGGATGCATCAGTTGATGGGCGCGCTGAAGGATACGGTGGCGTTCGAGGTCGGCTCGACCTCCGCCTCCCACACCGCCGCCGAGGCCTTTGCTCAGAAGCGCGGCGTCTGTCAGGACCATTCGCAAATCTTCATCTCGGCCGCACGCCTGCTCGGCGTGCCGGCCCGCTATGTTTCGGGCCACCTCAGCCGCCAGGACGGACGCCACGATCAGGACGCCGCCCATGCCTGGGCCGAGGCCTGGGTCGAGAATCTGGGCTGGGTCGGGTTCGATCCGGCCAACGGTATCTGCCCGACCGAACACTATGTCCGGGTCGCGGTCGGCCTGGATGCGCGCGGCGCCACCCCGATCCGGGGCACGAGCTATGGCGGCGGCCAGGAGCAACTGACCGTCGCCTTGAATGTGCGGCCGGTGCAACAGAGCCAGCAACAACTGCAATCCAGTGGATGGCCCCGATAGGCATGACGCGCGAATCTGTTAGCGTCTGTGGATTCGCAATGCGGGGAGCGAATAGAGCGAAGTGACCTATTGCGTAGGCATGCTGGTGGACGATGGGTTGGCGATGATCGCCGACACGCGCACCAATGCGGGCGTGGACAACATCTCGTCCTATCGCAAACTGCACATCTACAAGTCGCCGGGCGAGCGCATCCTGGCGGTCGCGACGGCGGGCAATCTGTCGGTCACCCAGACGGCGCTGGCCATGGTCGCAGCCGGGGTCAAACTGCCGGACTCCACCGAGCTTGAAACGCTACAGACCGCCCCGACCCTTTTCCGCGCCGCCCAGCTTCTCGGTCATGCGATGGCCAGCGTGCGCGCCAGCATCAACACGCCGCCGACGCCGACCGCCGACGGGCTGAACGTCACCGCCTCCATGCTGCTGGGCGGTCAGATCGCCGGCGGCAAGATGGGGCTGTATCTGATCTACGGGCAGGGCAACTTCATCGAGTGCGGGCCCGATACGCCTTATCTGCAGATCGGCGAGCTGAAATACGGCAAGCCCATTCTGGACCGCGCCCTGCACAGCTCCACCTCCCTGTCCGAGGCGGTGAAGCTGGGGCTGATCTCGTTCGATTCGACCATCCGCTCCAACATCGCCGTCGGCCCGCCGCTGGACCTGATCGTCATGCCGCGCGACCAGCTGACCGGCACGGCGCGGCGCATCGAGGCGGATGATCCCTATTTCCGTGATCTGGGCCGGCGTTGGTCCGAAGCCCTGGCCGCCGCCCACCGCGCCATGCCCGATCCGACCTGGCTGGATTTGGATACGTCGGCGCCGCAGAGGAGCATCAGCGCAGTCGGCTAATTAAGATTGCGATTTGTTCGCAATTGTCTTGTGCCTTCCTGTGGAGCTGGTTATTGCGAGCGCATCGCAAAATCAGACCAAAAGGTCGCAAGACTATGTCCGAATCCCGCGCCGCCGCGCTCCGCTCGCTTCTGTTTGCCTCCAGCGCCGCCGGCATACTGGTCGCCGCCCCTGCCATCGCCGCTGACGTAACCGCCGAGGACGGCGTGGTCGTCACGGCCGAGCAGTCCCAGCCCGCCAATCTGGGCACGATCGACGTCAACGGTCAGTTCAAGAAGCCGGCCCCCGTCAGCCCCGAGTTCGTCGCGCCCCTGGTGGCTACGCCGCGCGCCGTGACGGTCATCCCCCAGGCCATCATCGAACAGACCTCGGCCTCGTCCTTGCAGGACCTGCTGTCCAACTCCCCCGGCATCACCTTCGGGGCAGGCGAGGGCGGTCAGCCTCTGGCCGACCGTCCCTTCATCCGGGGCCAGTCGTCGGGCAACAACATCTTCGTGGACGGCATCCGCGATACGGGCGGCCAGCAGCGCGAGGTCTTCAACCTGGAGCAGGTTGAGGTCATCAAGGGGCCGGACGCCGTCTATTCGGGACGCGGCTCGGGCGGCGGCAGCATCAATCTGGCCTCCAAATCGCCCAAGCTGAACACCTTCACCAATGTCAGCGCGGGCGCGGGCACCGACGGCTATCTGCGCGGCACGGTTGACGCGAACCTGCCGCTGGGCGAGACCGCCGCCCTGCGCATCAACCTGATGGGCGCCCAGGGCGACGTCCCGGGTCGCGACGCCGTGGACTACGATAAATGGGGTGCGGCCATCAGCCTGGGCGCCGGTCTGGGCACGCCGTCGTCGATGGTCTTCAGCTACTATCATCTGACCAGCGACCAGATGCCAGACTACGGCATTCCGCTGTTCACCAAGATCCAGTCGCGCACGACCGACAGCGGCGTTCTGGATGTGCCCTATGACAGCTTCTATGGGCTGAAGGCGCGCGACTACCTGACCAATGAGGTCGATGCGTTCACCTTCAAGGCCGAGCATCGCCTCAACGATTTCGCCACGATCCGCAACGTCAGCCGCTATTCGCAGACGCTGAACGACTACATCGTCACCAACCCCGGCGACGGCGGCTATGTCGGACGCGCGGCGGACGGGACCTACTGGATGAAGCGGGGCACCAAGACCCGCTGGAACCCGGTCACCACACTGGCCAATGTGACGGATGTCTTCGGCCAGTTCGCCACCGGTTCGATCAAGCACAGCTATGACGTCGGCGTGGAGTTGTCGCGCGAGCACAACAAGAACGCCTCCTATTCGACCTACACCACCTCGGGCTCGGCCTGTCCGACCGGTCTGACGACCGTCACCGGGTCGTATCCGACCGCGGCCGGGGCGCTGGGCGCCGGCGACTGCACCCCGGTCTACAACCCCAACCCCGACGACGCCTGGGCCGGCGTGATCAACCGCGGCCCCACCAGTTCGAATACGACCGAGGCCATCGGCGTCTATGCGAACGACAGCATCACCCTGACCGAGCGACTGATCCTGAACCTGGGCGTTCGCTGGGACCAATATACGGTCAGGGGCGTCAATGCGACCGCGACCCAGTCGGCAGGGGTTTGGACCACGACCGGCTATACGGCTGTGCCGGAACAGACCTGGAAGTTCACCAACTATCAGGTCGGTCTGGTGTTCAAGCCGACGCAGGACAGCAGCGTCTATGCGTCCTGGTCCACCTCTTCGACGCCGCCGACCATTTCGGCGGGCGACCAGAACGCCTCGGGCGGTACGGGCACGGTCAATGGCGTCGCCAACACCGTTCTGGATCCGGAAGACACCGAAAGCTTCGAGATCGGCGCCAAGGCCAATGTCTTGAACGACCGTCTCGCCCTGTCGGCGGCCGCCTTCCACCTGACACGCAAGAACGCCCTGATCCTGGTCGAGCCCAACATCTTCCGTCAGGAAGGCGAGGTGGAGGTCAACGGCTTCGAGCTGGGCGTGTCAGGCAGCATCACGCCGAAGTGGACCGTGTTCGGCGGCTATACCTACATGGACTCCGAACTGACCAAGGCGGCCGTGGTCGTGTCGGGCACACCGCCGGTCGCAACCGTCAATCCGCTGCAAGGCCTGCCGCTGGCCAACACGCCCAAGCACAGCGCCAGCCTGTTCACCACCTATCGCGTCCTGCCCCGGCTGACGGTCGGCGGCGGCGTCTACTACACGTCCAAATCTCTGGGCGGGAACCAGGGCGGCGCGGGCGGCGGGAACAACCGCATCTATGCGCCCGAATGGACCCGCGTGGACGCCTTCGCCGCCTATGATCTGACGGATCGCGCGACGCTTCAGCTGAACGTCAAGAATGCGACGGACGAGGAATACATCATGCGCACCAACGGTATTCACCACGCCGACGTGGCCGCAGGTCGCCAGGCCATCCTGGCCCTGAACATGCGCTTCTAAAGGCCGTTTCCCCGGCCTAGTCTGACGGCCCCGCGATCCCCCGCGGGGCCGTTTCGTCTTTCAGCGAGAACGCCCGTGTTGCTGCAGATTCCTGAAGTTTTCTCCAAGGCCGAGGTCGCGGCTCTGCGGGCGCGGCTGGACGCCGGGCCGTGGGCGGACGGCAACGCCACCTCGGGCCATCAATCGGCGACGGCGAAGAAGAATCTTCAACTGCCCGAAGAGTCGGACGTGGCGAAAGAGGTCTCGGCCCTAGTTGTCCAGGCGCTGAACGCCAATCCGATGTTTGTGGCGGCGGCCCTGCCGCACACGATCTTTCCGCCCCTGTTCAACCGCTACGAAGGCGGCGACCAGTTCGGCCTGCACGTCGACAACGCCATCCGCCAGTCCCGCACTAGCGGGGCGATCCGCATTCGCAGCGACCTGTCGGCGACCTTGTTCCTGTCTGAGCCAGAGGACTACGACGGCGGCGAATTGATCATCGAGGAGATGTACGGGTCCCAGGCGATCAAGCTGCCAGCCGGCGATCTAGTCCTCTATCCCTCCAAGAGCCTGCACCGGGTCACGCCGGTGACGCGTGGCGCGCGGGTGTCGTCCTTCATGTGGATGCAGAGCCTGGTCCGCGATGACTCTAATCGCGAGACCCTGTTCCGTCTGGACATCGCCACCCAGCGCGTGGCGACCGAGAGGGGACCGAAGGATCAGGCGGTGATCGAATTGACCGGCGTCTATCACAATCTGCTGCGGCGCTGGACCGAGGTCTGACACCCAAGGCGCCACCACGCCGCTAAATGCTATTGCAACCCGTTCGCAACAATGGCACAGCGAGCCCGTGACCGAACTCGCCACACAGCGTCAGGCCGAAACCGCAGCCAAGGGGCCCAAACCCAAGGCGGCGCTGAACGGCGCACGGTCGTTCTGGCTGAAGCAGCTGCATAGCTGGCACTGGATTTCCGCGGCGGTCAGCCTGGTCGGCATGATCCTGTTCGCGGTCACCGGCATCACCCTGAACCATGCGGCCTCGATCCCCGGCGATCCGGTGACGGTCGAACAGACTGCGACCTTGCCGGCGCCCCTGCTGCAGCGGCTGGCGAGCTTCCCGCAGGAGACGACCGATCCTGTCCCCGACGCTGTCGCGCGGTGGGCGTCCGAGGCGCTCAAGGTCGAGATCGCCGGCAAGCCGACCGAGACGACCGCGGAAGAGGTCTATGTCGCGTTGGCCATGCCTGGCGGCGACGGATGGGTCACCATCGACCGTTCGACCGGCGAGACCCTGCACGAGAAGACCACGCGCGGCTGGATCGCCTACCTCAACGATCTGCACAAGGGCCGCAACGCCGGCGTGGTCTGGTTCTGGTTCATCGACGTCTTCGCGGCGGCCTGCGTCATCTTCGCCGTCACGGGCCTGGGCCTGATGTTCCTGCACGCCAAGGGTCGGCCCTCGACCTGGCCGCTGGCGGCGCTGGGCCTGCTGATCCCTGTCGTCATCGCCCTGATCTTCATTCACTGACGAGTTTTTCGATGCGCCTTCTTCCCGTCGTCATCACCACCGTCGGCCTGGCCGCCGCCGCTGCGCCCGCCATGGCCGCCGACCTGACGGTGTCGGTCGAGATTCCGCGTCTGAACACCGCCTCCTATCATCGCCCCTATGTCGCGGTGTGGATCGAAAAGCCGGACCAGTCGGCCGAACGCACCCTGGCCGTCTGGTATCAGCAGACTCGCAATAACGAGGGCGACGGCAAGGACTGGCTGAAGGATCTGCGCACCTGGTGGCGCAAGGGTGGCCGGGCCATGAGCCTGCCGGCCGACGGCGTATCCGGCGCCACGCGCGCGCCGG
>NZ_DAMBJX010000014.1:10850-58944 GCF_032067225.1 Brevundimonas vesicularis
GACCGTCACCGTACCCGCCGCCCGTCTGCGCAACCTTCAGCCCGGCCAGTACAACATCGTCGTCGAGGCGGCCCGCGAACTGGGCGGACGCGAAGTCGTGCGCGTACCCTTCCGCTGGGGCGCGGCCAACACCGGCGCCGGAACCGGCTCCACCGAACTGGGCGCCGTGCGCGTCGCCGTCTCTCGCTGAGGATCATGACCATGAAGAAGACGATCGCCCTGCTGACGCTGGCCGCAGCGCTGGCCGCCCCCATGGCCGCCCAGGCCCACCGCGCCTGGCTGGCGCCCACCGCCACGACCCTGTCCGGCACGGACGCCTGGGTCGGGTTCGACGCCGGCATGTCGAACCAGGTGTTCAACCCCGACCACGCCGCCATGCGCCTGACCGGCTTGACCATCACCGCGCCGGACGGCTCGGCGGTCCAGCCCGAGAACGCCATGCAGGGCCGTTATCGCTCGACCTTCGACGCCCATCTGACCCAGAACGGCACCTACAAGATCGCCAACGTCATGAACGGCGTGATGGCCAGCTACACCCTGAACGGCGAACAGAAGCGCTGGCGCGGCGCGGCTTCGGACTACCCGGCGGGCCTGCCCGCGGGCGCGACCAATGTTCAGGCGACCCGTACCGCCAGCCGCATCGAGACCTTCGTCACCCTGAACAATCCGACCGACACCGTCTTCAAGACGACCGGCGAAGGGCTTGAGCTGGTTCCCGTCACCCACCCGAACGATCTGGTGGTGGGCGAGCCTGCCACCTTCAAGCTGCTGAACAACGGCCAGCCGGCGGCTGACATCGACGTCACCGTGGCGCGCGGCGGTTTGCGTTACCGCGACAACCCCGAAGAATCGACGCTCAAGACCAACGCCGAGGGCGCCTTCACCATCACCTGGCCGGAAGCCGGCATGTATTGGCTGAACGCCTCGGTCCGCACCGAAGGCCAGGGTGAAACGCTGGGTTCCAACGCCAGCTATGTGGCGGCGATGGAAGTCCTGCCCTAAGCGAAGGGCCATGTCCGACATTCCCCCCTCGCGCGGTTCGCGCGCCGCCCCGCCCACGGTCAAGATTGGCGACGCCGCCCCTCTGGGCGACCGCGCCGACAACCGCGTCCTCGTGCCCGCGATCGAAGGCGCGCCGCCCCGTCCGCCCAGTGACCTGATCCGTTCGCTGGGCGGCCAGACCATGGGCACGACCTGGAGCGCGCGCGTCATCGCCCCGCCAGGCGTGGGCGAGGCCGAGATCCGGTCTGCGATCGAAGAGGAACTGGCGACCGTCGTCGGTCTGTTCAGCCCGTGGGAGCCGTCCAGCGAAATCAGCCGCTTCAATACCGCGCCGGCCGGCGTCTGGGCGGTGTCCCAGCCGTTCTGGGATCTGCTGGATGCGGCGATGACCCTGGGCGACGAGACCAACGGCGCGGTCGATCCGACCCTGGGCGCCTTGGTCGATCTGTGGGGGTTCGGCCCGCCCGGACCGCGCTCGGCCTTGCTGCCCGTCCCGGCCGAGGACGAGATCGCGGCGGCTGCGGCCGTGTCGGGTTGGCAGAAGCTGCGGCTGAACGGCGATGCGCGCGCGGTGATGCAGATGGGCGGGACGAGGCTGGACTTCTCCGGTATCGCCAAGGGTCATGCGGTGGACCGCGTGTCCGACCGGCTGATGGCCATGGGCGCGACCTCGCACCTGATCGAGATCGGGGGTGAGTTAAAAGGGCGCGGCGTCAAGCCGGACGCCCAGCCGTGGTGGGTCGAGATCGAGCGGGTCGAGGGTTCGCCAGCGCCCCACACCGTGGCGGCCCTGTTCGACCTCGCCGTCGCGACCAGCGGCGACTACCGCCGCGCGTTCCGCCATGAGGGGCGCCTTTATCCCCACACCATCGACGGATCGACCGGTCGGCCGGTCAGCAATAACCTGAGTTCGGTCACCGTCCTGCACCCCTCAGCCATGATGGCCGACGCCTACGCCACGGCCCTGACCGTTATGGGACCATTCGACGGACCGGACTACGCCGAGGCCGTGGGCCTGATGGCCCATTTCGTCGAACGCACCGAGCGCGGGCCGGTCGAGCGGATGTCGCCGGCTTTCGCCGCTCTGCTTGACGACGACGGAGATCGTCCGGGGTGACAGCCGATCCGCAGCGCTGGCTGTGGGCGGTCGGGGCCTTGGCGCTTTGGCTGGCCCTGATTGCCGTCATCGTCTGGCGTGAACGCAGGGCCAGGGCGGCGGCCCGCGCGCGGTCTGATGCTCTGGCGGGCGCAGGCGAGGGCCAGCCGGTGCTGATCGCCTTCGCCAGCCAGACGGGCTTCGCCGAGGAGCTTGCGTGGATGACGGCGCGGTCTCTGGGCGATGGCGGCGTGGGCGCGCGGGTGCTGTCCTTCGCCGATCTAAATGTGCAGACGCTGAAGGCGACGGACCGGGCGCTGCTGATCGTGTCCACGACGGGCGAGGGCGATCCGCCCGACAGCGCGGCTGGGTTCGTGCGCAAGGTCATGGGCGAGGCGACGGACCTATCGGGGTTGCGCTTCGGCCTGCTGGCGCTGGGCGATCGCAGCTATGATCAGTTCTGCGGCTTCGGCCATGCGGTGGACGGCTGGCTGAGACGCGCGGGCGCCGACCCCCTCTTTGACATGGTCGAGGTCGACAACGGCGAGGCCGGCGCCATCCGCCACTGGCAGCATCAGCTGAACCAGATCACCGGCAGCGTGACGGCCCCCGACTGGACCCCGCCGGCCTACGACCGCTGGCGGCTGGTCGAACGGACGCTGGTCAATCCCGGCAGTCCGGGCGGCGAGGCCTATCATCTGGCGTTCGAGGCCGTGGGCGCCGCGCCCGTCTGGTCGGCCGGCGACATCGCCGAGGTCGGCCTGCCGGAGCGGGACGGCGCCACGCCCCGCTCGCGCGAATATTCCATCGCCTCCCTGGCGTCGGACGGCCGGGTCGAGTTTCTGATCCGCCTGATGCGCCATCCCGACGGGACGCCCGGCCTGGCCTCGGGCTGGCTGACGCAAGGATTGGCGCTTGGCGGAGAGATCGGGATGCGTCTGCGCGCCAACCGCAGCTTCCACGGCCCGGATGACGCCACGCCGATGATCCTGATCGGCAACGGCACCGGCATCGCGGGCCTGCGGGCGCATCTGAAGGCGCGGACGGCGGCGGGCGGAGTCTGGCTGCTGTTCGGCGAACGGACCCAGGCGCACGACGCCTTTTTCGATGCGGAGCTTCAGGCCTGGCTGGCGTCGGGCGTGCTGCGACGGCTGGACCGGAGCTTCTCGCGCGACGCCGGCGACGGACGATATGTGCAGGATCTGGTCGCAGCGGCGGCCGACGACCTGCGCGATTGGGTCGCGCGCGGGGCGGCGATCTATGTCTGCGGCAGTCTGGAAGGCATGGCCTCCGGCGTCCATGCGGCGCTTGAGACGACCCTAGGTTCCGAACGAGTGCTGGAGATGCTTGAGGACGGCCGCTATCGGCGGGACGTTTACTGAGACTCGTCGAGTGCTCGTTTCAGGGCGATCGACCGGCGGTAAAGATCGAAGCGTTCTTTCAAGTCGCGATCGGCGTCATCGACATCGGCAATTCGGATCATCTCTGGGTGGTTAGTCGCGAGCTGGCGACAAACGCGCGGCCATGTCGCCTGTGCTTTGTCCAGACTCGCCAAAAAGTCGTTGTCGTCGAAATCTTCTGGCAGGTTCCTGGGCGGGAAAAGGGCGTCCTGTCGCTCCCAGCCGGCGCTTACGATGTTCGTCGCATCCTCTTCTGAGAGGCCGAGTTCAGCGGCTCGCGCCTTGAGCCGAGCATCAAGCAGGTGAGCAGGTTCGAAATCAACGCGATATCCTGCTTTGTCACAGTGAACTCCGACTGAGATGAGTTCTCCCAACGCGGTCAAATCCGAGTGGAGTTCCTCATGAGGAGCTGCTTGCAGGCTGAAAGCGAGCAGGAAGGACGTGAGCATTCTTGACCTCAGTCGGTGAGAGGGGGGGAACGCAGTCGCCCCAACAGTTCCGCCGCAAAGGTCGAAAGCGTGTCGTCGCGCGCCCCCATGACGATGATCCGGTCGCCGGGCTTTGTGATGTCCACGATCCGGTCGCCGCAGTGCGCGCGCGTCGGTAGCGCCTCGGCCTGACGGCCGGCGGCGCGGACGCCGGAGGCGATGTCTTCCGATCCCACGCTGCGGTCGGTGGTGCCGCCGTAATAGACCGGCTCGGGCATCAGCAGCACGTCGTCCTCGTGCATCAGGCCGGCGAAACCGTCGATGAACTCCGACTTCATCAGCTTCAGCGGGCCGAACCCATGCGGCTGAAACAGGATCAGCAGCCGGCCGTCGAACGCGTGCAGAGTCTTCAGCGTGGCCGCGATCTTGTCCGGGTTATGGGCGAAGTCGTCGATGACGGTGATGTCGCCGGCCGTCCCGACCACCTCCATCCGGCGACGGATGCCGGCGAAGGTCTCCAGCGCCTTGACCGCCTCGGCTGTCGGCACGCCAAGCGCCCGGGTCGCGCCCAGCGCGGCCAGGGCGTTGGCGACATTGTGGGCGCCGGGCACGTTCAGGACCACGTCGTGCTCGCTCCAGCCCTCGATCAGGCGGAACCGCATGCCTGTCGGCAGGGGCTGAAGATCATGGGCGGACAGGTCGGCCTTCTCTTCGCCCAGGCCGAAGGTGATCGCCTTGCTAGCCGGCAGCGTCTGAGCCAGCGCCGCCGTCTCGGGATTGTCCAGGTTCAACACGGCCGTCGTCGCCCGCGCGGTAAAGCCACCGAAAAGGTCGCGCAGCTCCTCCATCGACTTGTGGTCCAGCGAGATGTTGGACACCACCGCCACCGTCGGATCGTAGCGGGCGATCGAGCCGTCGCTTTCATCCACCTCCGACACGAACACGTCGGGCCCGCCGATCAGGGCGCTGGCGAACGGATGGTCGGCGTCGGCGAAGTTCTTCATCACCGCCCCGTTCATGACGGTCGGCTCGCGGCCCGTCTGATGCAGGATCCAGGCGATCATGCCGGTGATGGTGGACTTGCCGCTGGTGCCCGCGACCCCGACCGAGGTCGGGGCGGCGTTGAAGAGTTCGCTGAGCAGCTCGGGCCGGGTCTTGATGGTTGCGCCCGCGCGCTTGGCCGCGCCGATGTCGGGCACCGTCTCCTCGATGGCGCCGGTGGCGATGACGGTCTGATCCGCGCGGGTTACGCCCGATCCGTCCTGGGGGTGCAGGGTCACGCCGTGGGCGCGCAGCCAGTCGAACTTCTCGGGCGTGCGGCCCTGATCCAGCGCCCGGTCCGACCCTTCGATCACGGCGCCGCGCGCCTGGACGATCATGGCCAGGGGCAGCATGCCCGACCCGCCGATGCCGCAGAAGAAATAGGAGGCGTCTTGGTTCATGCCCCCTTAGAACAGGGGATCGGGCCGGTCCGCCAGTAGGGGATCGCAAAAACGACGAAGAAGACGGACGTGACCACCAACAGTTTCAAGATCGGCGTTGTCTGCGCCAGTTCGCGCTTTGCGAAAGAGCGCGCCGAGGCGGTCGAGGCCTGGATGGCGCACAACCATCCCGACCGCGATGTCGCCGTCGTCTTCCATCCCGCCTGTTTCCTTAAACACGGTCATTTCGCCGGCGATGACCGGGCGCGCGCCGACGCCTTCGTCGAGTTCGCCAACGACCCGCGCATCGACGCCATCTGGTTCGCGCGCGGCGGCTACGGCTCGTGCCGCATCGCCGATGCGGTAATCCCGCGCCTGGACGCCGTCGCCCGCAAGAAGCGCTACATGGGCTATTCCGATGCCGGCAGCCTGCTGGCCGGAATGTACAAGGCCGGATTCCAGCATCTGGCGCACGGACCGATGGCCTCGGATTCGGTGCGCGACGACGCGACCGCGCGCGGCGCCCTGTACTGGCTGACCACCGGACGCACCGACTGGATCGAGCCGTCGCTGGCGACCGATCCGCGCCCGGCCGTCGCCTTCAACCTGACCATCCTGAACGAACTGACCGGCACGTATCTGGAGCCCGATCTGTCCGGCCACGTCCTGATGTTGGAGGAGGTGTCCGAGGCCGCCTACCGGATCGATAGAATGATGTTTCACTTGACCAGCCAGGCCAGCATCCGTCGCGTGGCCGGAATTCGCCTGGGACGGGTCTCGGACGTCACGCCAAACGATCCCGATTTCGGTCAGACTCCGGAGGAAATCGTTCGATACTGGTGCCTGCGTTCGGGCATACCCTTTCTGGGAAGCGCCGATATCGGGCATGACGCCGCCAATAAGGTTGTCCCCTTCGGTCGCCCTTAAGGCGAACGACGCGCGACGAAAAGGACACAGTCTCGCCTCTATTCGCTAAGGCGAGGCCGCCCGCCTCTCGACAGAACGCCGGTCCTGACCTCAGATGCCGGTCCGCGAGGCGTTAGGACTTCGTTAGCCAAGGCGTTGGGGGACGCTACGGTTTGCGCCTTCTGCGATGCGGCGGTTCGTTCGGATATCGGGGGATGCCCGGACGAGCCGCCTGATCGTCTTTCCATCCATCGACGTTGAGGGCCGCAGGGCTTAAGGATCGCGGGTGCGTTTCGACGAAAGATTCATCGATGAACTGAAGGCCCGCCTTCGGCCGTCCGACGTGATCGGGCGAACGGTGAAGCTGAAACGTCAGGGCCGTGAATATGTCGGGCTGTCGCCCTTCTCGAAGGAGAAGTCGCCGTCCTTTTTCGTCAATGACGACAAGGGCTTCTTCCACGACTTCTCGTCCGGCAAGCATGGCGACATCATCTCCTTCCTGCAGGAGACCGAGCGGCTGAGTTTCGTCGAGGCGGTGCAGCGCCTGGCCGGCGAGGCGGGGATGCAGCTTCCCGCCGAAGACCCCAAGGAGGCCGAGCGCGAGCAGAAGCGGGCGGGTCTGTCGGACTGGATGGACCTGGCCCAGAAATGGTTCGCCGCAAACCTGCGCCGCACGCCGGGCAAGGCGGCGCGCGAATATCTGGACAAGCGCGGCGTGCCCGAGGATCAGTGGGAGCGGTTCGGTCTGGGCTATGCGCCCAACGACCGCGAGGGGCTGAAGCAGGCCTTGGTCCAGCGCGGCGCCAAGCCCGCCGAACTGGTCGAGGCCGGGCTGCTGATCTCGCCCGAAAGCGGCGGCCAGCCCTATGATCGGTTCCGCGACCGTCTGATGTTCCCGATCCTGGATGCGCGCGGCCGGATCGTCAGCTTCGGCGGCCGGGCCATGAACCCCGACGACCGCGCCAAATATCTGAACGGTCCGGAAAGCCCGCTCTTTCACAAGGGCGCGACCCTGTATGGCCTGCCTGAAGCGCGACGGATTCTGGGCGCGGAATCCAAGAACGACCAGGCCATCATCGTGGTTGAAGGCTATATGGACGTCATCGCCTGCCAGCGCGCGGGCCTGCCGGCCGTGGCGCCAATGGGCACGGCCCTCACCGAGGAGCAGATGGAACGGCTGTGGCGCGTGTCGCACGAGCCGATCCTGTGCTTCGACGGCGATGCGGCGGGACTGCGCGCCGCCTATCGCGCCATCGAACGCTCGCTGCCGCTGCTGAAGCCAGGGCGCTCATTCCGGTTCGCGCTGTTGGGCGCCGGGCAGGATCCCGACGACATTCTGCGCGACAGGGGTGCGCCCGCGCTGCGCCAGGCCCTGGCCGAAACCCATGGGTTCGCCGAGGTGCTGTTCCGCCGCGAACAGGATCTGGAGCCGCTGGACACGCCGGAGCGCAAGGCGGGCTTCAAGGCGCGGCTGAGAAACACCGCCTCGGCCATCCAGGACAAGGATCTGGCGGAGCAATACCGCCGCGACCTGTTCGACCGTTTCGACGCCTTGTTCCCCCGCAGCCCTCAACGCGCGCCCTGGGCGCCGGGGCAGGGCAAGCGCGGTTTCGGCCCGCCGCCCAGACTGGGTCAAACGGCGGAGGGCGCCCAGGCGATGCAGTCGCTGTTTCGCGCCATCGAGCCGGTGCCGGCCGCCTTGGCCCACGGCGCCATCGACGACCCCGAACGGATGGACGACCATCTGGAGGAAATCGCCGCCCATGGATTCGGCGACAAGGGGCTGGATGGGCTGGCGCAGGAGCTGGTTCGCCTGCGTCTGTCGGGACATAGCCTTGACTCCGCCGCCCTGCGACGCCATCTGGCGCAATCGGGTCATGATGCCTTAGTGCGCGAGGTCGAGAAGGCGGCGGCAAAGTCCGGCGCGCCATTCCTGGCCGCAAATGCGCCCCTCGCCGAGGCAAGGGTCCGATGGTCGCAGGCGTTCGACGCTTCGACGCGGGTCGCCGCGTTGGAGGACGCCTTGTCCCATGCACGTGATGTGCCTGGGCAGGATGAGGCGTTCCGCCGGCTGAAGGCCGAGCGGGATGCGCTTCGCCGTGCGATCAAAGCCGGGACGATTTGGGAAGACAGCGCGGGCACGTAACCTTACGGCACGCCAAGCATTGTATTTTTCGCCGGGGCGGACTGATCACCCTCTCGGCTGGAGACAGACTGACTATGAACGCACAGACCGAGACGCAGGACACCGAGGTTTCGACCGATGGGCCCCTGCTCGATCTGACGGACGCCGGCGTCAAGAAGTTCATCAAGCAAGCTAAGGCGCGCGGCTATGTGACGATGGAGGAGCTGAACAAGGTTCTGCCGTCCGAAGAAGTCACGCCCGACGCCATTGAAGACACCTTGGCGATGCTGTCCGAAATGGGCGTCAACGTTGTGGAGGCCGAGGAGGACGCGCAGGAGCAGCAGTCCACCGATGTCGCCGCCGCCGCCGGTACCGCCGTGGCCGAAACGCCCGCCAAGTCGGCCTATGACCGCACCGACGATCCCGTGCGCATGTACCTGCGCGAGATGGGTTCGGTCGAACTGCTGAGCCGCGAGGGCGAAATCGCCATCGCCAAGCGGATCGAGGCCGGCCGCGACGCCATGATCTCGGGTCTGTGCGAAAGCGCCCTGACCTTCGAGGCCATCATGGTCTGGCGTGATGAGCTGGAAAACAACCGCATCCTGCTGCGCGAGGTCATCGACCTGGACGCCACCTATGGCGTTCTGAACCCTTCGTCCCTGCCGGGCGCCGCCCAGCCTGAAGGCGAAGAGGAAGAAGAGGCCGAGGACAAGCCGGCCGCCGAAGACAAGCCTGAGTCCGACGACGACGATGACGACGACTTCGACGATGGCGGCGGCATGTCGATCTCGGCGCTGGAAGCCGAGCTGCGCGACGGGGTGATGGACGTCCTGAACGCCATCGCCGCCGACTTTGGAGCTTTCCGCGCCCTGCAGGACAAGCTGGTTCAGACCCGCCTGAAGGGCGAGGTGCTGAGCGCCAAGGATGAAAAGGCCTATCAGGCGCTGACGACGTCCATCTCGGACCGTCTGAAGACGATGAAGCTGAACAACAACCGCATCGAGGCGCTGGTCGAGCAGCTCTATGCGATCAACAAGCGCCTGATCGGTCTGGAAGGCCGGCTGCTGCGCCTGGCCGACAGCTACGGCATTTCGCGGCCCGAGTTCCTCAAGGCCTATTTTGGCTCGGAGCTGGACCCCACCTGGACCGACCGGATCAAGGACCAGGGCGTGCGCTGGACCAAGTTCAGCGAGAACGAAGCCAGCCAGATCGCGACCATCCGTTCTGACGTCGCCGCCGTGGCGCTGGAAGCCGGCCTGCCGATCGACGACTATCGCCGCATTGTCCAGACGGTGCAGAAGGGCGAACGCGAAGCGCGTCAGGCCAAGAAGGAAATGGTCGAGGCCAACCTGCGCCTCGTGATCTCGATCGCCAAGAAATACACCAACCGCGGCCTGCAGTTCCTGGACCTGATCCAGGAGGGCAACATCGGCCTGATGAAGGCGGTCGACAAGTTCGAGTACCGCCGCGGCTACAAGTTCTCGACCTACGCCACCTGGTGGATCCGTCAGGCGATCACCCGCTCGATCGCCGACCAGGCGCGCACCATCCGCATCCCGGTGCACATGATCGAGACGATCAACAAGATCGTCCGCACCAGCCGCCAGATGCTGCACGAGATCGGTCGCGAGCCGACGCCGGAAGAGCTGGCCGAAAAGCTGGCCATGCCGCTGGAGAAGGTGCGCAAGGTTCTGAAGATCGCCAAGGAGCCGATCTCGCTTGAAACGCCCATCGGGGATGAGGAAGACAGCCACCTGGGCGACTTCATCGAGGACAAGAACGCCGTCCTGCCGATCGACGCCGCCATTCAGTCGAACCTGCGTGAGACCACCACCCGCGTTCTGGCGTCGCTGACGCCGCGTGAGGAGCGGGTGTTGCGGATGCGTTTCGGCATCGGCATGAACACCGACCACACGCTGGAAGAAGTCGGACAGCAGTTCTCGGTGACCCGCGAACGCATCCGTCAGATCGAGGCCAAGGCGCTGCGCAAGCTGAAGCATCCGTCGCGGTCGCGCAAACTGCGGTCCTTCCTGGACAGCTGATACGATCAAGGGCGGCTCTGACGGGCCGCCCTTTTTTCTTGGCAGGCGACATGGCCCGAAAGCACGTCAATCTCGGCACGGCGCCGGCCAAGTCCGACCTGCCGCAAAAGTTCTGCGCCGCCTGCGGCCTGCCGTTCGCCTGGCGCAAGAAATGGGCGCGGGATTGGGATCAGGTGCGGTTCTGTTCGGATCGGTGCCGGGCCAAAGGCGCGTCTGAAGAGCGCTGATAGATGGCTCTCCGCCTCGTGACTACGGCGGCGTCGGGAATCAGCTAAGCGTCGCGACCATGCACTCCGTGTCGCGTATCTCTCCCTTTCTCATCGGCCTCGGCGTCCTGCTGATCCTAAGCGGCTGCGTGCGGCGGCCGCCCGAGCTATTGCGGCCGCCATCGCCCTATCCGTCGCGCACCGAGGCGCCGCTGGTCGGGGGGCTGGTGGATCGGATGATCGACGGCGGGACCCAAGCCCTGGTCGTGCGCGAAGGTAGCGATCTGGGCCGTTGTCTGGCCGAGTTGAACGCTGCGCGCGTGCGCTTCAGTCCCTTGCCGGATCGCCAGAACACCGCGACCTGCGGCCTGAGCAAGGGCGGGGTGCTGGGCGCCGACCTGGGCACCGTGGCGCGCATGGCGCCGGGCGATGTGGAGATGACCTGCCAGACCGCGCTGGCGCTGAGCATCTGGCGTCGCCAGTCGCTGGAGCCGGCGGCGCGAGAGATCTTGGGCTCGGACGTCGTCCAGATCGATCACATGGGGGCCTACGCTTGTCGCAATGTGAACAACGGCGTGGGCTCGAACCGCATAAGCGCCCATTCCCAGGCGGCGGCGCTGGATTTCGCCGGGGTGCGGTTGAGGGACGGGCGGCGCATTACCGTGACCAAGGACTGGAACGGCGACACGCCCGAGGCGCGCTTCCTGAAGCGTATTCGCGACGACGCCTGCCGCATCTTTGGCACGACGCTGAGCCCCGACTACAACGCGGTCCACTACGACCACCTGCACCTCGAGGCGACCGACACGCGCTTCTGTCGCTGAGGCAACGCTTTGGCGCGGGGCGGATTACGCCCCTATGCGCGGTGAACTGAAGACCTATCAGGCCAAGCGCCGGTTCGGCGAAACGCCCGAGCCGAAGGGCGCGAAGGGCAAGCGCGCGAAGGGCGGCTTCCGCTATCTGATCCAGCGCCATGCGGCGACGCGGCTGCACTATGATTTCCGCATCGAGGCGGACGGGGTGCTGAAGTCCTGGGCCGTGACCAAGGCGCCGTCGCGCGACACGGCGGTGAAACGTCTGGCGGTCGAGGTCGAGGATCACCCACTGGATTACGGATCGTTCGAAGGCACGATCCCCGACGGCAACTACGGCGCCGGCACGGTGCAGATGTGGGATGTCGGCACTTGGGAGCCGCAGGAGCCGGACCTGGAGGCGGCCTGGGCCAAGGGTCAGATCAAGATGATCCTTCACGGCGAACGGCTGAAGGGCAAATGGGCGCTGATCCGGCTGAAGAGCGATCGGGGCAAACCCTCCAAACGCAACAACTGGCTGCTGCTGAAGGAGAAGGACGACTTCGCCGTGGCGGGAGAGGGCGATGCGCTGGCCGAAATCGACGCCTCGGTGACGACGGGCCGGTCGCTGGCCGAAATCGCGGACGGAACCAAGGAATGGACGGCGTCCAAGCCGACGGGACGAAAGGGCCCGGCCAAGCCCACGCCCTCGAAAGCGGCGGCGAAGGCCAGGAAGCCGCCGGCCTTCGTGCCGATCCAGCTGTGCAAGGTGACTGACCATCCGCCGGGCGGGACGGGCTGGGCGCACGAGATCAAGTTCGACGGCTATCGCATCCAGATCGGCGTGGGCGGCGGTCGGGCGGTCTTGCGGACGCGCAAGGGTCTGGACTGGAGCGACAAGTTCTCGGATCTGGCGACGGACGCGGCGACCTGGCCCGACGCGGTGATCGACGGCGAGCTGTGCGCGCTGGACGACGATCACATGCCGGACTTCGGGGCGTTGCAGGCGGCCATCTCGGACGAGAAGACGGAAGGCTTGGTCTATTTCGCCTTCGATCTGTTGTTCGAGGGGGCGGAGGATCTGCGTAAACTGCCGCTGTCGCATCGCAAGGCGCGACTGCAGGCCTATGTGGACCGGATCGGCGCTCCAGGGTCGGGGGCGGCCGCTGGGCGGCTGCGTTACGTCGAGCATTTCGCCTCGACCGGCCAGGCGGTGCTGGAAAGCGCCTGCCGCATGGATCTGGAAGGCGTGATCTCCAAGAAGCTGGACGCTCCGTATCATGCCGGGCGGTCGTCCACCTGGCTGAAGTCCAAATGCCGGGGTCGCGACGAAGTCGTGATCGGCGGCTGGTCGTCCGAGGGCGGCACGCGGTTCCGCTCTCTGCTGGTCGGCGTTAGGGAAAAGGGCGGCCTTCGCTATCTGGGCCGGGTGGGGACCGGCTATGGCGAGGCGGTGACGAAGACGCTTGTTCCGGCGTTAAAGGGCGTGTCGGCGCAGAAGTCTCCCTTCGCCGGGGCGGGCGCGCCAAAGGCGGCCAAGGACATCCATTGGGTCAAGCCGGTGCTGGTCGCCGAGGTCGAGCACGGCGGCTATACCGAATCCGGATCGCTGCGGCAGGCGGCGTTCAAAGGGTTGCGCGAAGACAAGACGGCCGCAGAGGTCACCGAGCCGCCGCAGCCGCCCACGGACATGGGCAACGCGAAGAAGACCACGACGACGGTGCGACCAGCTGGAAAGCCCGGCAAGGTGGTCGTGGCGGGCGTGACCCTCTCCAGCCCCGATAAGGTGTTGTGGCCCGCCGTCGGCGACCGGCCGGCGATCACCAAGGCCGATCTGGCGCGCTACTACGAGGCGGCGGCTGAGCGGATCCTGCCCCATGTGGCGGACCGGCCGACCTCGATCATCCGGGCGCCCGAGGGAATCGGCGGCGAGACCTTCTTCCAACGCCACGCCATGGCGGGGTCGAACCCGCGGCTGAAGCTGATCGACGTCAAGGCGCGCACGCCCTATGTGGCCGCCGTCGATGCGGGCGGCCTGGTCGCCATCGCCCAGTCAGGCGGGCTGGAACTGCACCCCTGGGGCTGTGCGCCCGGCCAGCCGGAAATCCCTGACCAGATCACCTTCGACCTGGATCCGGACGAGGGGCTGGACTTCGCCGACGTCATCGCCGCGTCCAAGGTCGTGAAAGCGAAGATCGAGGCGCTGGGTCTGGCCGCCTTCGTCAAGACGACCGGGGGCAAGGGGCTGCACGTCGTCGCGCCAATCAAGACCGACGCCCGCTCGCGTGTGACCTGGGATCAGAACAAGGCCTTCGCCAAGGCGGTGGCCGAGGCCATCCGCGCCGAGGCGCCGGACCGGTTCACCACGACCCTGGCCAAGAAGGCGCGGGGCGGAAAAATCTTCATCGACTATCTGCGCAACGGGCGAATGGCGACGGCGGTCGCACCCTGGTCGCCGCGCGCACGGTCGGGCGCCGGGATTGCCTTCCCGCTGTCGTGGGGGCAGGTCAAGGCCGGGCTGGATCCCGCCGCATTCAACCTTTGGACCTATGCGGTCTTGCTGAAGAAGCCCGATCCCTGGGCCGATTTCCGCGCCTCGTCGGTCAGTTTGAAATCGGCGCTGAAAAAGATGGGCGTCTAGGCTGCTGTCTTCTTCTTTGCCGCAGCCTTCCTGGGCGTCGCCTTCTTTGCCGGGGCCTTCTTTGCGGCTGGCTTCTTCGTCCCCGTCGCCGACCCTTTCAGGCTGTTCCGCAATGCGGCCATCAGGTCGATGACATTGGTGTCGTCGGGTTCGGCGACATCGACCACGCCCTTGCCGCCCTTGGACTTGGCCTTGATCATCGCGCGCAGAGCGTCGTCGTAGCCGTCCTTGAAGTCCGTCGGGTCGAAGTCCGCCTCCTTCTGCCCGATGATGCGCGCGGCGATCTCGACCATGTCGGGATCGGCCTTCACTGTCGGAATGTCGTCGAAGTATTCGTCGGAATCGCGCACCTCGTCATGGGCGCGCAGGGTGTAGGCGATCAGCCCCTTGCCCCGGACCTCCAGCGCCAGCTGACGCTCCTTGCCGCGCAGGACCAGCTGGCCCAGCGCCACCTTGCCCTGTTTCTCCATGGCGTCGCGAATGACGGCGAAGGCCTCGACGCCCGCGCCCTTCTCGGGGACCACGAAGAAGGGGTCGTCCCAGTACAGCCGGTCGATGTCGTCCTCGTCGACGAACTTGTCGATCGAGATGGTCTTGGTGCTTTCCAGCTTCACCTTGTCGAAGTCGGCATCGTCGAACAGGACGTATTCGTCCTTGGACACCTCATAGCCGCGCACCAGATCGCTGCGCTCTACGGGTCCGGCGTCCGGGTCGGTCGGCACCATGCGGATGCGATTGTTGGTGTCAGGATTGATCAGGTGAAACCGCACGTCGTTCGTGCTGGTCGTCGCCGTGTAGAGGGCCACCGGACAGGTGACCAGCGACAGCTTCAGATGTCCTTGCCAGGTGGGGCGGGCGGCCATGTCGATTCTCCTCGTTCCCTGACAATGCGTCAGGGCGATTTGCGTTCGAACAGGGCCGCCGCCGGGCTCAGGCCTTGCCTTCGAAGGCGACGCTGAAACCGCCCCACATCATACGCTTGCCGTCGAAGGGCATGTCCATGTTCGCAAAGTCGGGGTCGTCCTGCATCTTGCCGAAACAGGCGTCGGCGGTGGCGCGGTCGGGCCAGGTGACCCAGGAGAAGACGACGACCTCGCCCTCTTGCAGCTTCACCGCCATGGGAAAGCTGGTCAGCTTGCCGTCCGGCACGTCCTCGCCCCAGGTCTCGACCTGCGACAGGGCGCCGTATTTCTGAAACAGGGGCCAGGAGGCCTCGGCGGACTTGACGTAGCGCGCCTTGTCCTCGGTTTTCACGGGGGTCAGGAAGCCGGTCACATAGGTCATCGGTCGTCTCCTCTTTCTGGATTCAAACGTCGGCGACGGCGCGGTCCAGCGCCGCGATGTCGATCTTGATCATGCCCATCATGGCCTGCATGGCGGCCTTGGCGCGCGCGGGGTTCGGATCGGTGGTCAGTTCCATCAGGCGACGAGGCGTGATCTGCCACGACAGACCCCAGCGGTCCTTCAACCAGCCGCAGGCGTTTTCGCTGCCGCCGTCGGCGAGCAGGGCGTCCCACAGCCGGTCCGTCTCGGCCTGATCCTCGGTCATCACCATGAAGGAGACGGCCTCGGTGAAGCGGAAGGTCGGTCCGCCGTTCAGCGCTAGATACTCGCGACCCGCCAGCACGAACTGCACCGTCAGGACCGTGCCTTCAGCGCCGGAGGGCGTATCGACCGGCGAGCGGTTGACGGCGGTGATGCGGCTGTCGGGCAGGAGGCTGACATAGAAGGCGGTCGCAGCCTCGGCTTCGCCGTCGAACCACAGGCAGGGAATGATCTTGTCGCTCATGCCGCATCTCCCTGCGCCAACGCCGCCAGTTGATTGGCGACGGCGCCCCAGCCCTGTTCGAAGCCCATGGCCTTGTGGGTTTCGGCGGCTTTTTCGTCCCAATGCCGAGCGGTGGCGGTGTAGCGGGTTCCGCCGGCCTCGGGCTCGAAGGTGTCGATCCGCACGAAGTTCATGTCGCCGGCCTGCGGAACCCAGCCCTCTGTAAAGGCGCCGGTCGAGACCAGTTTGCGGCCCTGCACGACCTCCAAAAACACGCCGGAATAGGGATGCCGCTCGCCCTCGGGCGAGGCCATTTCCACATTGGCCCGCCCGCCGACGCGCAGGTCCCAATCCACGACCGGCGTGGTCCACGGGCGAGGGCAGAACCACTCGCCGGTACGCTCGGTGTAGATCTTCCACACCGTCTCCGGCGAGGCCTTGATCAGACGGCTGATGCTCAGTTCGCGACCGTCACCCATCACGACACCATGGCGTTGGCGGCGAAGGCTTCGGGACCGGCGGCGACGGCGGCCGGGTCCATCCACATCGGTTCCCAGATGTGGCCGTCCGGGTCGGCATAGCCGCGCCCATACATGAAGCCGTGATCCTGAATCGGGTTTGGATCCATAAGGCCGCCCGCTGCACCCGCGCGTTCGACCACCGAGTCCACAGCCTCTCGGCTGTCGAAAGAAATGCACAGCGACATCTGCGCCGAGACATGGGCGTCGGGGATCGCCCGGTCGGTGAAGGTGCGCCACTTGTCGTGGGTCAGCAGCATGACGTGGATCACGTCCGACACCACCATACAGGCGGCCGTGTCGTCGCTGAACATTGGGTTCTTGGTCGCGCCGACAGCCTCATAAAAGGCGATCGATCGGGGCAGGTCGGCGACCGGCAGGTTGATGAAAATCAGCTGGGCCACGGCGTTTCCTCTCCTTGTTATTTGCGAAACCTGACTCCGATGATTATCATAGTCAACTATGAAGTTAGAAAAGATAACCGATAAGGCGAGTAGAAAATACCACGATGCTTGCGGCGCCGCGCACGGACTGGACCTGATCGGCGAGCGCTGGGCCCTGCTGGTGATCCGCGAACTGATGATGGGCCCGCGTCGGTTCGGTGATCTGCGAAATGATCTGCACGGCATTTCCGCCAACGTGCTGACCCAGCGACTGGAGGGGCTGGAGGCTTCGGGCATCGTGACCCGCCGCAAGCTCCCGCCGCCCGCCTCGGTCCAGGTCTATGAGCTGACGCCTTGGGGATACGAGATCAAGCCGGTCTTCATGGTGTTGGGCGGCTGGGCGGCGCGCTCGCCTCGCCACGACCCGACCCTGCCGATCAGCGCGGTGTCGATCATGCAGTCGTTCGAGACGATGTTCGATCCGGCCCTGGCCGGAGACGCAGCGATGACCGTCGGCTTCGTCTTCGGCGACGAGCCTTTCGTCGTTCAGATCGAAAAGAGGACGATCATGACCCGCCGCGGCGCCACGGACGCCGCCGACGTCGTCTTGACGACCCAACCGCCGCTGGTCGCGGCCTGCGTTTACGGTAAGGTTCCGCCTGCCGCCTTCGAGGCTGACGGCCTGATGACCCTGACCGGCGACCGGGCCGTGTTTGACCGCTTTGCGGGCTTCTTCAACCTGCCGGAGAAGGCGCCGGTCTGAAGCTTCAGGCCAGCATGTCCAGCAGCGTGCCGGTCATGTCGTCCGCGGTGCGCAGAACGGCGGCGTTGGCGTTGAAGGCGGTCTTGGCCTGGATCCGCTCCACGGTTTCCTCGGCGAGATTGTCCAACGGCGCGGTGGCGGTGCGACGCGCGCTGTTGTCGAACCGATTCTGCGCGGTCGTCATTCCGGCGGCGGCTATGGAAAGCGCTTGCATGGCGAAGCTCCGGACGCGGTGTGTTCAATCGCCAGACTGCGTCTTTCAGGTCAACGTCGCCTGAAGGAACAGGGTGAACGGCGTTTTCCGCCCCGCTTGCGCCCTTATTGATGTATAGAGCGCCATCATTCGCCCGGCCTGAGGTCTGACCTCGGCCGGGCGCGGTCGTTTCGGCGACCGCCCTTGTCCGTTGTCCCAGGTTTCCTATGCCCTTTCCCTCCGTCCATCCCGCGCTCGACCGCGCCCTGATCAACAAGGGCTATGCCGAACCCACTCCGGTTCAGGCCGCCGTGCTGGAGGCGGAGCATGCGGATCGCGACCTGCTGGTCTCGGCCCAGACGGGTTCGGGCAAGACCGTGGCCTTTGGTCTGGCCGCTGCGCCGACCCTGCTGGGCGACAAGCCGATCTTCGGCCCCGGCGGCGCGCCGCTGTGCCTGGCCATCGCCCCCACGCGCGAACTGGCCATGCAGGTCGCGGCCGAGTTGCAATGGCTGTACGCCGACTCCGGGGCCAAGATCGCCACCTGCGTCGGCGGCATGGATGCGCGCCGTGAAGCCCGCGCGCTCAGCTTCGGCGTCCACATCGTCGTCGGCACGCCCGGCCGCCTGAAGGACCACATCGACCGCGGCAACCTGGACCTGTCCGAGCTGAAGGTCGCCGTCCTGGACGAGGCCGACGAGATGCTGGACATGGGCTTCCGCGAGGACCTGGAGCACATCCTGGACCAGGCGCCGGCCGAACGCCGGACCCTGCTGTTCTCGGCGACCATCGCGCGCGACATCGCCACCCTGGCCAAACGCTATCAGAAGGACGCGGTCCGCATCGACGCGACCGACAAGACGCGCCAGCACGCCGACATCGAATACCGCGCCTATCGGATTGCGCCGAACGAGATCGAGCACGCGGTCGTCAACACCCTGCGCTGGTTCGAGGCGCCGCGCGCCATGGTCTTCTGCTCGACCCGCGACAGCGTGCGTCACCTGCAATCCTCTCTGCTGGAGCGCGGATTCTCGACCGTCAGCCTGTCGGGCGAGATGGGTCAGCGCGAGCGCACCGACGCGCTGCAGTCGCTGCGTGACGGCCGCGCCCGCGTCTGCGTCGCCACCGACGTCGCCGCGCGCGGTCTGGACCTGCCCGACCTGGGTCTGGTCATCCACGCCGAACTACCGATGAACCGCGCCGGCCTGCTGCACCGTTCGGGCCGGACGGGCCGGGCGGGCAAGAAGGGCATCTCGGTCATGCTGGTCCCGCACTCGCGCCGTCGCAAGGCCGAGCGGCTGATGGACGAGGCCGGCGTCGACGCCGTCTGGACCGGCGCCCCGACCTTCGATGAAATCCGCAAGGCCGACGAAGGCCGTCTGCTGTCGCCCGAGTTCTTCGAGGCTGACGTCTCCGACGAGGACATGGTCGTCGCCAAGCGGATGATCGCCGAGCGCACGCCCGACGAGATCGCCGCCGCCCTTGTGCGCCTGCTCCGCAAGGAACAGCCGGCGCCGGAAGAACTGTCCGATCCGGGTTCGGATCGCGGTCCGGCCAAGCGCGATCGCACCGTGCGCAACGACGACGGCACGGCGGCCCTACCCTGGCCGGGCGACCGCCTGGGCGCCGATGACGTGGTCTGGTTCCGTCTGGACGTAGGCCGCAACAAGAACGCCGACCCCAAATGGCTGATCCCGCTGATCTGCCGCATCGGCGGCATTTCCAAGCCTCAGATCGGCGCCATCCGCACCTTCCCCGAAGAGACGCGCTTCGAGGTCGCCAAGACTCACGAGAAGGCCTTCCGCGAAGCCGTCGCCGCCTCCAAGGACGAGGTGAAGATCACGCCGTCGGAAGCCCCGACGCCCGGCTCGATGAAGGCCAGCCGCTTCGCCGGCAAGCCGCGCGAGGATGGCGACCGCCCCTTCAAGAAGACCCCCTACAAGCGCGCCGACGGCGGCGAGGGCGAGGCCCGCCCGCCGTTCAAGAAGAAGCCCTGGGCGCCGAAGAACGATGGCGGCGCCAATCCGCGCTCGAACGCCTCGGGCGACAAGCCCTATGCCAAGAAGCCCTTCAAGGCCAAGCCGGGCTTCAAGAAGGACGGCTTCAAGGGCAAGCCCAAGGGCTGATCTGATCCTCCCCCGTGAAACGGGGGAGGGGGACCGCGCGCAGCGGGGTGGAGGGGGCGGATACGGATCGGTGGTGACACGGTCGTCGTAGCGCTCGCCTTCGCCCCCTCCACCGCTTCGCGGTCCCCCTCCCCCGCAGGCGGGGGAGGATAGGCGCTTGCCACCTACGCGATGCTGGCGCACCCTCCGCCCATGAGCACGCCGTCCGCACCTGAGGGCCGTTACGCCTCGTTCGAGGCCTTCTATCCCTATTACATCCATGAGCATTCCAACCGGACATGTCGGCGCATCCACGTCGTCGGCACCTTTCTGGTGATCTCGGCCTTCGTCGCCTTCGTGGCGACGCGGAACGCCTGGTGGCTGCTGGCCATGCCGCTGCTGGGCTACGGCTTCGCCTGGGTCGGGCATTTCTTCTTCGAAAAGAACCGGCCCGCGACGTTCAAATATCCGCTGTGGAGCCTGATGGGCGACTTTCGCCTGTTCTTCGAGACGGTGACCGGCAAGCGCCGCTTTTGAGGCCTGCATTTCAAGCTGCACGGTTCGGCGAAACGGAATAGTCTCTCCCTGCGGCGTTGCGCCGCTGCTGGAGGGAGCATCATGAAATCCATCGCCGTCATCGCCGCTGCGTCCGTGCTGCTCGCCCCTGGCGTCAGCTTGGCGCAGAAGAGCGGGGCCAAGCCCGACTTCACCCTGGACCCCAACTACGGTTCGGTGCGGCTGGAGACCGGCTTCACGCCCGATCCCTGGACCAAGTCGATCCTGGCGGGCGGTTCGATCGCCGCCTCGGCCGCGCAGTCGGGCTGCGAGGGCAAGGTCAGCGCCGCGCCCGATCTGCAACTGAACTTCGAAGCCGGCGATCTGGACCTGACCATCAAGGCGGTCGCCAGCGAGGATACGACGCTGCTGGTCAACAGCCCCGGCGGCCGCTGGTACTGCGACGACGACAGCGGCGGCGACCTGGACCCGATGGTGACCATCTCCAATCCCGAGAGCGGCCGTTACGACATCTGGCTGGGCACCTATAACGACAATATGGTCCAGTCGACGCTGCAGATCAGCGAACTGGGCGGCACGGACACGACGGCGGGCGCGGCGCCCAATATCGATCTTGAGCCCAACTACGGCACGGCCAATCTGCGCGGCGGCTTCACGCCCGACCCCTGGACCAAGTCGATCCTGGCCGGCGGCTCCTCGCCCGCCTCGGCCGCCAAGGCGGGCTGCGAAGGTTCGGTCAGTTCAGCCCCGGACATCCAGATCTTCTTCGAGCCCGGCGACTCCGATCTGACCTTCCGCGTTCGCGCAGACGAGGACACAACCCTGCTGATCAATACGCCCAACGGCCGTTTCTATTGCGACGACGACGGCGCGGGCGGCGTCGATCCGAAGGTGACGATCACCAATCCGCAGAGCGGCCGCTACGACATCTGGGTCGGCACCTATAACGGCTCGATGGTGCAGTCGACGCTGGAAGTGTCCGAACTGGACTGATTGGCGCAAGGCTTCAAACACGAAAACGCCGGCTGACCTTCGCGGTCAGCCGGCGTTTTTCATGATCGGCCGGATCAGTTGGAAGCGGTGGTCCAGGCCGGGGGGCAACCGTCGAAATCGCCGGCGTCCACGATGGTCAGGGTGCGCATGTTCAGGCGCTGCGCCTGGTTCATCGAGCCGCGACCGTTGCCGGTATAGAGGTCGATTTTCTGGCCCTTGATCGCGCCGCCGGTGTCGGAGGCGTACCAGTAGCCGTCGTGGATCGAACCGTCGGCCAAACGCATGCCGACCGTTTCGCGGATGAACAGCTTGGTGCGGCGCGGGATCACACGGGGATCGACCGCGACGGTGCGCATGGCGATCGGACGGCAACCCAGCGAATCGTTGCCCGTCGCACCGCCGCCGCCTGCGTGATAGAGGCGCGCCGACGCGCGCCAGTCCGGATCGGAGGCCATCAGCTCGGCCTGTTCGGCGTTCAGGCCGGTCTCGACTTCATCGGAACCGACGATGGCGGCAGGGGTTTCAGTCCTGACTTGATCCGCCGCTACGACGTCATTGTAGGGGACAGGCCCGCTCGTCACAGACGATACGGCAGCCCAAAGCATGGCGATAGCAGCGGAGGCGCCGATCATGAGTTTCGCTCAGGAGACACCGGCTCCCAACGCCGCCGGCGCTGGCCTTGTCGCGTTAACCTGTGGCGAGAAAGTGGCGGAACCCGCCTTGGCGCCGTCTGTTACGATTTGTTTCTAGGTTAATGCCCTGTTTTGCATAACTTATTTATCCCCAGTCTGCGCGCTTGGGGACGACGCCGCGGGCTTCAAAACTTGAAGTTGAGGCCCGCCTGAAGCACCGGCAGGACCTTGTAATCGTCGGCTTCGGCCTGAATCTCACGCTCTTCCTGATCCAGACGCGAACGGAAGGTAGGGTCGTTCGACAGCGTCCCGCCGCGAGCGTCCAGATCCACTTGCGGCGCATCGCCAAAGGCCGCGCCAGCCAGAATGCGGAAGCCGAGCCTTCCGCCGCGCGTAAAGGTGTTGTCATAGCCCAGGCCGAAGAAGGGCGCGGTGCTCTCCAGGTCGATGCGGCCGGTCAATGTCCCGACTTGGGCCGGTGTGAAGGTCGCGCCGCCGACATTGACGTTCCCGGTGGGCGTCGCATCCAGATCGACCTTGCGATCGCCGAAATAGGCCCCGCCCGAGATCAGAAAGCCGTTGCGGAACGGATGCAGGTCCACAAAGGCGCCTGGCGACTTGAAGTCGATCTTGGCGTCGTAATCGATGCCCTTGTAGGTCTGGTCCCGATCCCATTTCAGCACGTCATAGCCGCCGCGCAGCACCACGACCGGGCTGAGCGCGAACTGGGCCTGAAGGCCGGCGCCCGGCGTGCCGGCCTGGGCGCCGACGGCGAACCGGCCGTCAGCCTGCGCCAGGGCCGATGTGGCGGGCAGGGCGGCCGCGATGACGGCGGCGATCAGCGGGGTCTTCATGGCGTGCAGGTCCGAAACGGCAGGGTTCTCTTAACCTTGCCGGCCAGCTCTGAAGATTGGGTTACGCCGCCCAGTCGCCGGGCGCCGTGTCACGCCTCGCTTCGGCCTCGCGCACAGCCTCTACCGCTCGATCCAGCACCTCCAGGCCGGCGCCGGGCTTGATCGCCTCGACCGTCAGAATGCGACGGAACGCCCGCGCGCCCGGCCGGCCGTGCATCAACCCCAGCATATGCCGCGCCATCGCGGGCAGGGCGACGCCTTCCTCCAGACGCGCGGCCATATAGGGCCGATAGCGCTCCAGCGCGGCGAAGGCGTCGGTGTCCTCGACCGGCGCGCCAAACAGGCGACGATCCGCCTGACCCAGGATGGCCGGCTCGTGATAGGCGGCGCGACCCAGCATGACCCCGTCCAGCTTGACGCCGTCGATCTCGGCCAGATGGGCCTCGGCCGCGTCCATTGAGGCGATGCCCCCATTGATCGAGATGTTCAGATGCGGCCGCTCGCGCTTCAGCCGGCGCACCAGATCATAGTTCAGCGGCGGCACGTCGCGGTTCTCCTTGGGCGACAACCCCTTCAGCCAGGCCTTGCGCGCATGGACGACGAAGACCTCGATCCCGACGGCGGCGCAGGCGTCCACCGTGGCGAACAGGCTGACGGCAGGATCCTGATCGTCCACGCCGATGCGGCATTTGACGGTCGCGGGCACGCTGACGGCCCCCTTGATCGCCGCCATACAGTCGGCCACCAACTCCGGCTCGCGCATCAGGCAGGCGCCGAACCGACCCGACTGCACCCGGTCCGAGGGGCAGCCGACGTTGAGATTGATCTCGTCATAGCCGAACGCCTCTCCGACCTTGGCGGCCTCGGCCAACTGCGCGGGATCCGACCCGCCCAGCTGCAACGCCACCGGATGCTCCAGCGCATCGAACCCCAGCAGCCGCTCGCGATCCCCATGCAACACCGCCGGCGCCGTCACCATCTCGGTGTAGAGCAAGGCCCGGCTCGTCAACGCCCTGTGAAACGCCCGGCAATGCCGATCGGTCCAGTCCATCATGGGGGCCACGGATAGCCTACGATCTTGATTTTTCAACATTATTCTAGCAATATCAGTGCACACGGACGGAGCGTGTGCATTCTTTAGCACGACGTCGCGCGACGTTTTTTCTGATTTTTCGACACCTCAGTGCACACAGAGCGCACACGAAATGGCAACGTACTCGAAACTCTCGTCAGGCTCATGGCGGGTCCAGGTCAGGAGGAAGGGCCGCTACGTCAGCGAGACCTTCCTGAAGCGCGATGACGCGCGGCGTTGGGCGACGGCGGCGGAGGCCAAAATCGACCGGGGTGAAACCCCTTCGCCATCGCGCGCCGCCGGTCTTCGGACGTTCGGAGAACTCGTCGATCTGCACATCGACGACATGAAATCTGTCGGCAAAGCTCCTCGCCGGTCCAAAGCGGCGACGTTGAAATCACTTAAGTCTAGCTTGGGTAAGAAAAAGATCGGCGAACTCGACCGACAGCTGTTCGTCGAGTTCGGTCGCAAGCGCGCAGCCGGGGGAGCCGGCCCCATGACACTCAGCATCGATATTGGAGCTATAAAGCTTGTGCTCACCCACGCCGCCGCGGTGCATGGGCTCACTGTCCCCGTTGAGGCGATTAACCTGGCGCGGATTGCTCTGAAGCGGCTCGGACTGGTCGGAAAAGGCGTCGAACGCGACCGCCGCCCGACAGACGAAGAGATTGAGCGTCTGATCGCGCACTTTGAGGCGAACCCGCGCCAGATCATTCCGATGGGGGCGGTAATCCGGTTCGCGATCGCCACAGCCATGCGCCGGGAGGAAATCTTCCGTGTCGTTTGGGACGACTTCGCAGTCCGGACAAAGATGCTCACCATACGCGACCGCAAGGATCCGCGTGAGAAGTCGGGGAATGATCAGCGCATTCCTCTTCTTTCGATCTCCGGCTTCGATCCGATCGCGATTATTGAGGAACAGCGCCCGGCGCGGATCAACTCCGACATGCGCATCTTCCCGTTTAACCATCGATCGGCTGGAACCGCCTTCAGCCGTGCATGCAGAGATCTAGGCATAGTCGATCTTCACTTCCACGACCTGCGTCATGAGGGGACCAGCCGCCTTTTCGAGGCAGGCTTTCAGATCCCGCAAGTCGCGCTCGTTACGGGCCACAGGGATTGGAAAATGCTCCGACGCTATACGCACGTGCGTCCGGAGAGTTTGCACATTGTCGCTGCTACCATGGCTGCTTAGCGCCAAAAGCAGACATTTGCCTGCGACCCAATAGACGACCTTTAGAGCCCGGCTCGCTGCCAACACCCTCTAGTCGGAGAAGCGACAGCTTCACTCTTTCGGCGGATCGCCCAGATCGACCTTATGAAGGACGCGCTTTTCGTCGCCATGTCCAACGACGATCTGCCACCTCGTAAAAGCTGCACTGCCTTTTGAGTCAGGTAGGCCAGACTGAATGACGACAGGGGTTGAGCGCCCGAAGGAATGTTCCGCCTTGGTCCGGATGACTAGCTTCGTTTCTTGTCGAACGATGATGCCTAGAGCGTGACCGTTTTGGTCCGGATCATAGAGACTCGTCTCATCAATCTCGATCCTGACAACGGGGATGATGACACCTTTCCAGTTATCCGCCCCACCGCTCGGGAAAGAATGGAAGGAATGGGCGCCACCCAGGAAGACGGCAGTGGGTTCCCCATCGCCCTCACAGATGAGCGAAAGCGCCTCATATTTTGTGCGAGAAGCACAAGGCTGCCGGGCTCTGCGGTTTTGAAGGTTCCCACTGTGAATTCTTCAGGGAAGAGCATCTCACCAGCCTTGTTGAAGGGGACGGATCAGGATGCCCCAGAAAAACTCAGCACCGCCTTCGACAGACAGCTTCGGATCGCGCTCTCCGCCCATGAAAGCCATCCCCATCGGGCGGAGATACATAGCTTGGTCATCAGCATGAACGGAGAGTGACTCGTTGAGGGAGTTGCTGTCCGAGGAATGGCCTTGCACGTAGTTGATGCCGCCACCGAACGCACCGCCTCCCATATAGATAGTGCAGCGAGCGACATCCCTGCCGTTCCTGTAAATGGTCGCGAAAAAGCGGTTCGCATCCACCCGCCGGAATGAGCCCTCCACGCCGGGGTTTCGCTCTCCGAGCTCGCCCAAGGAGTTCTGAAAGAACCGAGCGATAAAGTCGAAAGCCTCGGCCTGAAACAGGTCTTTGTCCTTTTGGGTGAACGCCTTTGTTAACCGCAGATTGCTGGAGCGCGGAGCGGCCAGGTCGGGGACAGTTGCCGCAGCAGGCGATACCGGCACCCGCGGTTGTGGGGCTTCATCACCGACTTTTTTGGTGAGGTTTGCGGCCGCGCCTCTGACTGCCTGAGCAACTTGTAGGAAGGCGTCGTCAATGTCAGGCCATTGGGTGATCGGTTTACCGTCACGCGGTGTCGCATTGAGCTTACCGAATGGCGCGTGATGCCAGTCGCAGGCACGCAGGATCACGGGAATGACGATAGCTTCGCCGGCGTCGTGCCGTTCCATCGCTCGCTTCATCTCTATCTCGTAGCAATAGTCGGATGCGATGAAGTCGGGACTGACGAGAAGAAGGATTATCTCGTCGCCGTTGATGTGCTCGTCGATGACGTGGTCGATGTTCTGGCCCGCACCGATCCGGCGGTCGTGCCAAGTCTCGATTACGCCCTGGCGCTTAAGCATGGCCAGCTGCTTTTCGAGCTGATCTCTCAGACCTTCATCAGCATGGGAATATGAGAAGAATAGGCTCGGCAAGGTCGCTCCTGTATGTCCCGCCAATGTGATGCAGGCAGCAGACGATGCAAGCCCTTGGAACACCTTCTGTCAGGCGGTACTGCGCCAGCAGCGGACATTGGGGAATGACTGAACTTCAGACATTGCGCATCCCCATGAGCACAGTTTCATGGTGAGCATCGCGTGGATGTTTGATCGGGCAGGAGCCCCGCCCTTACCCAAACAGGTCTCTACGCCGCTTCCTCCAGCCGGCGAGCGTCTAAAGTCCCGATCCCAAGGATAGCGCTTGAGACCTCCACAAGTTCTGATGCCTGTTTCATACGAAACCTGACGGAAAACTGACTAGTATGCGGCCTTAAGTAGCGGGCTTGGCACCACGATCTATCTACCTTCGGAAGAACGAGCTGGCATTCCAGATGCTGCGGTCGCGGCGTTGGCCGGTTGCCAGCCCGAACGCCATCGCATCCCCGCAAGAAGTGCTGTCGCCGATGGTAAGCCCATCGCTGAGTTCGGCAATGTAAGCGACTTGACCGATCCCAGCTCCCCTCAGTTCGATCCTCGGCCCAAACTCGCATAAGCGGTCGATGAGATCGCCAGCGTGGCGACAAGAGCGAGAGCGAAGGTTTTCATGATTTCGAACGACTGCGCTTGATCGGAGCCTTCTCAGCTTTCGCTGCCCGACCCTTTTGACCCAGGCCCGCCGCGCGGGCCAGCTCTGACCTCTTGGCCGAATAGGCCGGAGAGGTCATGGGATAGTCGTCGGGAAGACCGTATCGGTCGCGGTATTCGTCGGGTGTCATGCCATTCACGGCGACGTGACGCTTCAGCGTCTTATACGTCCGACCGTCGATGAAGCTGATCAGACCGTCATCGGTCATCGACTTACGGACCTGGGCGGCGGTTGCACGTTCATAGGTCTGAACCGGTTCGGGCGCGGGTCCGCCGACATTCGAGAGAGCGTGATAGGTCGAAGCAATCAATGCGCCGACTTGATCGGGTTCGACCCGGTTGTTGCTGACGTAGTTTGCAACGATCCCAACGACCATATCAAGGATGTCGGCGGATTGAGTGTCTTCAGTCATGGGAGGCCCTATTGTCTTCGAACGATGACTTCTACACGGCCCCAAATCTCGCTCCAGACCCCAGCCGATAAATAGCTCCGAACTTTAATTCTTTCGGAGAACCCTGGCTCTTCCGTCTTCAACCCAAGGTCGCAACTCGCGTTTCAACGCGGTCAAGTTCACCGCCGGTAGTTCGGCAAAGCTTTAAGTTCGTTCGGGTGCCCAGCCTGGTAACTGTACAGCCGCCTCTTCAGGAAGCTTTCGTCCCACCCTAGATCGCATGGTGATGCCAGTCCGCGATCCGCCTTAAGGCGGTCTGGCGACTGATCGGAGCATACCTGATGGCGGGCGCCGGTTCGACTCCAAACCGGAATGGAGGTTGACGGTCGTGGCGGTGTCCTTCGCCGCTCCATACGGAATGTCCGCCTCCACCCTTTCTTTCGCCTGTCCCTGCCGAGCGACGCTGTTTCTGACCCTATTCCCGCCGAGGGGCGTCCGAACCAACCCGCCGATTGTTTCGCCCCAGACTAAGTGTCTAGTCTATCTTAACTGGCTGTCCTTGCTTCCCCGACGATTGATCGTCGAGTGGGCGATGCGGCTGTCGCGACCGGACTGACAGTGCACACAGGTGGTTGCGCCAGGCATGGCGTTGCGCCGGGCCGCAGGGATCTCGTCCCCGCATTCGACGCAGTCCGAGGTCCCTTCGCCAATCGGCATACGGGCCCGGGCATTCAGAACACCGTCGAGCACCGTGTCCTCGATCTGATCGAGAACCGCGCCATCCCGCGTCCAACCGCCTGCCATGATCCTCTCCTGGTTTCGTCAGGTTCTTGCTCCCGAGAGAGCGCCGGGATGAGCTCGCGGTTCCACGGCGACGACAGAGCCAGTCGCTGGACCTCCCGTGGGTATGCGTCACGTCGGCGACTCTGATGCCTGCGGTGAGAGGGCGCGGGCCCAGAGCCGCGACGCCCTTGTCGGGACGGCTGACGACCCGACTGCCATCAGTCGACATCCGGCGCGAGGGTCTGCCGCTCCGCGTTCGCGGGCCGGCCCATGGAAGGCTGGCGAGGGCTTGGCTCTCGACACCGGCCGAAGTCGACGGCCGACCAGGCGATGACCGCGTTTTTGGCGGGAACAGCCGGCGGGCCCGTGCGGTTGTTCTGGAAAGGAGCCGCGATGACCCTCAAGACCTACGCTGTGAAACTGGGCGACCCCTCAGGCGTCGAACGCGCCGTGACCGTCCCGTCCCCAACCGACGTCCAAGCGGCAGACGCCGCCCGGCCGCTGATGCGCGAGAACGAGGTCATCCTCAGCGTCGCGCAGCTGGATGACGAGGCGGCGTCCGACGCCGTCACCCTCGATGCCGCTCCCCCGAAACGCCAGGCTGCCGAGTTCGCCCCAGTCACACCCGGCCACGCCGAAGCGCCGCAGCCCAGGTCATCCAAGGAGAGCGGTCATGGATGATGCACGCCTGTGGGGGTCGGAACAGGGTTTGTGGACCGCGAGCCCTGTCCATTATCGCGAGATCATCGCACCCGAGGCGCTGATGGTTCTTCCGGACGCTCCATATGTCTTCTCGGGCGAGGCCGCGGTCGCCGCCGTCAGCCGGACGCCGCAATGGACGGACGTCGTGTTCGAGGATCAACAGGTCTCACGCCCACAGGAGGGGTGGATCGTCATCGCCTACGGCGTTTCGGTCTCGAACGCCCAAGACCGCTACGCTGCGGTCTGCACGACGACCTATCGCCGTCTGGAGCACGACGTCTGGCGGGTTGTGCAGCACCATCAGTCGCCTCGCCCGGCCAGCTAGGCGACCGCTTCGGATCAGGGTGTCTGTCGAACGGCCCACAGCTGACGGGGCCTAACCCTCGGCCTCCGGTCAACCGGCCGGCGGCGTCACCCAAGCTTCCGCCGCGCGCGCCGTGAGCCCGCAGCTAATGGCCGGCCCGACCTAATGGATGATGAAGCGTCCATAGTCGGGACGGAAGGACGCCAAGGGATCTGCGGCGCGCTTGTGTTGGGCCGGGTATTGGCGTGTCAGCCGTCCGGGTAGAGCTGGCCGCCTGGGGCCCCCGCCTGATCCGGACAAGCGCCCGCTTGACGGCCACCTCCATATCCGAGCTCCGACAGGCAGGTCGCACAGTCGCAGAACGCGCTCCCGCCATCAGGCTGCCGATCGCCCGCTGTGTCGATGGGGTGATTACGGGAGCCCCTTAAAAAAACCGTCGGCCGCTGCGGCGCTCGGCCTTCTGGCTCGATCAGACCTCCGACCACCAGCTTTGGGAACCCTGGCAGCGCCAGAACATTACGGGAACACAGGAGACAGTTACGACTGACAGTCACAACCCCAAACTCGAGCCCCATCCCGGCGGCAACACGGAGAAGAACCCATCGGATTGGGTTACAGGCGGCGAGGCGATGACGGGCGCGCAGGCCTCGTATCTAAAGACACTGTCTGAGGAGCTCCATGCTCCAGAGGCCTTCCGGGACGATCTCACGAAAGCTGAGGCGTCGCAGCGGATTGATGATTTGAAGGGTCGTCAGGGCGATTGATCGGCGCGAGACGGCGGACATGCGCTTCACACATGGCGCGCGCCCCCGCTACGCCTGAGCGATGATGACGCCTTGACCGTCGGCTCAGCCTTGTCTGCTCCGACCAACCCGGGCGACAAGGAGTGGTCTGCTCCTAAGACGCTGCGCAACCCATTGGGCTGCGCCTCAAGCGGCTGGCGGCCGAACGCCTGAATGACGCCGGGGTCGACCGCGCAGTCCGCAGCACCGAAGGGGGTCCGCGATCATGCCCCGGTCTGGATTGCGGTGATCTGACCCAACCGATTGGGACAGACGGCGCCGGGAGGCTGCCTGGCATGCCGAAAACGGTCGATCCGAAGGTGGCCTTTGGGTCTGAAGCGTCTGTCAGTGCGAAGGTCTGAAAGCGCCGAGCGGTCATTAAAACCAGGCCAGGCAACCGACATTCGTCATTGGATCGAAAGAATGGCGTTCCAAGACGGGTCAGAAGCCGTTGAACACCCGGCCGTGCTCCCCGGCCAAGCCTTCTCGCGAGGCGTCTCCGCCAAACGGGTTCAAGCGGTGGGCTGCCGACAACGCCGTCGCTGTGAACGGCGGAGCACGTCCTGGGATGGGCCGCTTTCCACGCCTGCGTCGGCGTCGGCAGGGCGCTAATCCGGCGGGATGAAGCGACCCGCCGTCTGGCGCGTTGTCGACCTTGGCCGGCCTGGCTTGCGTGAACCTGGAGCCAGACTTGAGCGACGCCCCCCTTATGACGGAAGTCACCCAGCCCATCCCGCCTGCAGCTGCTGTTCTTCTATGGTCGTGTCCAGACGAAGACCTTTCGCCACCCCAGTCGGCAAAGCGGCTTCAGCTTGCTGATCGGTTTTCATCGGCCCCGCAGCTCCTGTTCGACTGCATCCGCCTCATTGCCGACCCTGTCGACGGCCTTGCGTAGACGTTCTTCGCTCACGTTGAACTTGGCCGCCCAGTCTCGAACCTCATAATCTTCGGTTAGACTGATGCGCTGGCGATCCCCGCCGCCACGTTTGGATTTGTCGTCCGTCACGAATTCTCTCCATTTTGACCGAAGAAAAACTCAGGAGCCGGACAACCCGTTCCCTTGTGTGGAATTGGTCACTCATGCAGTCTGCGCAGCTGTATGTCGATCATGATAGGATCGGCCAGCGAGGCTATTGCCTCCATGTCGAGGGTGTGTGCCGTGTCAGTCTCGTTAGCGGAGGTTCGCGGTTAGTTCTGGCGCATTGTCGATAGCCGCCATGACGATTGTACGACGGTCTGGCGAACCAGATGTTCGATCCGCCGAAAGCGGACAGCAGCCTAGATTTGATGAAGGTCTTCGATGTTGCCACGGCCTCAGTTCTCGAAATCCGGAACCCGGCACGGCGTTATGCGATTTTGGAGGCGAGACCGTTTGCGAAGACCGGTTTCATGTGTTGCGCGACTGGGCCGCCGTCTTTTTGAGGGCGGCGGCCTTTCGTTGTGCTAGATTTGAGTCACGGCTGGGTAACTTTGTGCATCTCCCGGAACAAAGTGTTCAACGCGCCGTACAGAAGTGATGAAGTTCGTTTTCACCAGCGACGCCGGAACCTCGTCAATGACCTGGTCGTCAGACCTCGGGTCCGTGCGAGACGCAAAGATTGAAGCCGTACGGACCCTAGGCGAACTGCTAAGCGACGATGGCCCTCAGTTTTGGGACAACCACGCCGTTGAAATGACGGTCTACGGTGAGGCAGGTTCGATGCTGTTTCGTCTGAACCTAGCTGCGAGCGAGTGTTCTTCGGACGACGCGAATGGCAAGATCGATTCTTGAGGCGAACCACCGCCAATTTTGCACCACTACACGCCCGCAGTCGTTAGTCTTGCTTGCAGGTAGTTTGCGTCGAACTGCGCGATGCGCGCCAGACTACGCCAGTCATGAACGGTGGCCGGGCCACCCCTCCATTCCAGCAATCCTTCCTGACGAAGCGTCTTCAAAGTTCTGTTCACGTGAACCGAACTGATGCCAACCATATCGGCGATATCGGACTGTGTCAGCGGCAGATCAAACTGATAGTCGCCAGCTAAGCCCACCGCCTTGAGGCGCACGTAAACTTCGCAGAACAAATGGGCCAAGCGTTCGGCCGCGGGTCTTCTTCCCAGCGCCGAGAGCCACTCACGGTGAATAGCACCATCGACGACAGTCTCTCTCCACAGCGCGCGCATAAGGTGAGGCCGCGTCTCGCAAATCCACCGTAGATCCGCGTGAGACACCGCCACAACGGCGGCATTGGTCAATGCGACCAAGCTATGATCCATCTTTCTTAACAGCAGGCTGTGAAGATCCAGGAAATCTCCCGGGACGTTCAGGCCGCTAATCTGTCGGCCACCCTCCCTGAGGATTGAGACGCGACCTACCAACCCGTCCAGCAAAACCATGCTGATTTGGGGTCTGCTGGCCTCATCAACGAGAACTTGCCCGGTAGAGACCGAACGCATTTCCCCGATTAATGCGGCGAAGGCATCTCGGTCGTCGGCGGAAGCACCCTCTAAGCGGTCGAGCATGATAGCCAAACGGTCGTGCACACAGGTCTCCCAAGCTCGGAGGGGCTACGAATGCCTTTTTTTCAGTCGTTTCGGCCGACGATCCTACTTAGATCTTGGAGGTGGTCTGTCGTGTTCCGGACACTACAACGCGGTGAAGAGTTTTTGGTTGGGTGATTGGCGCCGCCCTAAGAGGTGGCGGCGCGGCTAAATGTGTCGATCCTGTGTGGCGGACGGTCTTTGCTTTCGTGGGGTCGGGGCCGTCGTTCGCTTTAGAAGCTGGCAAAGGCTGCCCGCAGGGAGGAGGCGGTCTTTCGGAGTATTGCCGGGCGCCACGCGCCTGGTCGTATCATTTGTCGGGTGGTCGACCCGCACCTTCCGTTGGTGGATAAAGCAACCAAGGATCTTGAACTGTCAGATCCTTCGATCAACCGAGCCTGATCCGACAATGCTACGCCGCATCGCAGCCTTGGCCTCGGTGACTGTATAGCTAGAATAGGAAGGTGCGCTTCAGGACGAAAGCGCACCGCTGGCGATAAGCCAGATCAAGCGCAAGATTATGTGATCAGTCGGTTGGTTAGGTCCAAGTGAACGTCCAGCGCCGCGACGGCCTCGGTTCGCACACGCTCCGCAGCAGATCGATCTCCTGCCGTCAGGTGAGCCGCGAACTCGCTGATCTTTGCGGTCATCCGCGGCTCCGCGCCCATAGCGCGCCTCTCCAAAGTGCTGCCATCCATTTCGGATTCCCCCAGCAGTTTACGGCCGGCCGTTGATGTCCTCGCCCGCCGGGCCGCCTGACGCAGTTCGGGCATGAGTAAGGTCAAACTCGCTTAGCCATTCAGGCGTCTCAAGCTATCGGCCGATATGGGCCTTCGTCTGTGCCGGACAGCTCTGTCGGCCCATCTGCCAACGACGTCGCCCTAGAAAAATTGAAGCCCAGGGTCGTAGAGACCCCGCATGAACTGCAATTAACGGGTCATCGCGTCATCTTCAGTCTATGGGACGGCGTTCTCCTCCGTAGGAACATGGTGGCTCGGTGAATCCCCACCCTTCACGAAGGGCGCCGGGCCACCACCCTGATGGGGTTATAGACCAGTCAGACCTCGCCAGGCAGATGGTTCACATGAGCCGCTTGTTAGACGAGCAACTTACCCAAGGCGGCAGCACATTCGCTGAAGCCGGACTAAAGGTTGATGTCCGGCCCGCTCCGCCAAAGGTCACTGGCGGAAGAGACTAAATTTCGCTGGGCAAGAATGTAACTACCATGCGAAATCGACTTTTCGAATACAGTCAAAAGATCCTTCTCTCTATGGGTCGAAAAAACCAAGGTAACCGCATCCCGGTGTTAACGGATGCCTGCGGTCTGGGGAACTTCAAAGCGTGGTTGGGGTTCGGTTCATATGATCTACAATCTCAAACCGCTGTCTGAACAAACCATTGTTATTACCGGGGCTACATCTGGCCACGGTTTAGCGACGGCGCGGCAAGCCGCACGAGCTGGGGCGAATGTATTTTTGATTGCTCGCAATTTGACGGCGCTGGAGCTTGTCTCGGCGGAGATTGAGGCTGAGGGCGGCAAAGTCGATTTTGCGGCTTGCGATGTGGGGGATGAGCGAGCGGTTGAGGCCGCAGCTGATCAGGCAGTGGAGCGCTTTGGTCGCATCGACACTTGGGTCAACAATGCTGGCGTGGGCATTTACGGCCAATTAGAGAAAGTGAGTACAGAAGATCATCGTAAAGTTTTCGAAACCAACTATTGGGGAGTAGTTTTTGGTTCGTTGTCAGCTGCGAAACGACTGAAGCGGCAGGGCGGGGCGCTGATCAATATAGGCTCAATAAATGCTGATATGCCCAGTCCGGTTTTGTCAGCCTATACAGCTTCAAAGCATGCGGTGAAAGGTTTCACAAACTCCCTCAGGCTAGAGCTGATCGCGAGCAAAGCGCCAATCTCGGTAACGCTAATCAAACCCTCAGCCATCGGCACGCCGTTTCCGAGCCGTGCCGGCAATGTCACCGGGTATCGGCCACGTCTACCGCCTCCGGTGTACGCGCCTGAGTTGGTTGCTAACGCCATCTTGTATGCCGCCCAGCATGCCCGTCGGTCGATTACTGTAGGAGGAGTCGGAAAATTCCAAGTGCTTGGCGCCGCTATCTTTCCCAAACTCTTTGATCGGGTCGGATCTCAAGTGGGCTCCTTGCTTCTCGATAAAACTGAACGTGTGACGGAGAGTACGGGAAGTCTGCATCAGCCAGTCACCGATGGCGATGTGGACGGGGACCAAAATGGCCGTCCCTACAGCGCCTACACGACCGTTCGAACTAATCGTCTCCTTGCGTATGCGCTTCTGTCGACTGGTGTCGGAGCGGCGGGCGCTCTTGCAATGAAAGCCTATCAGGCTAGAGGCTGTCGGCCAGGGCTTGTATAAAAGAAACACTCTCACGCGGAATGAGCAGCCAAAAGGCTCTGGCCACCTTGGCCTAACGCGCGGCGCTTGGTGTCCAGCGGAACCTCTACTATTTGCCGTGAAACCGATCGGACCATATGTCCACGTCCGGATCCAGTCGTGTGCTTAATGTCCACGTGTCCAGCTTCTACGAGCCTGTTTCACGCTACCCTTTGTCACCAAAGTAGCCGCTGACCCTCTTGCTCTCGTTAGCGAAAGAGCCAAAAACTTGGCCGAAGCGATGCAACCACGCCAACCAGCTTCGCTGCGTGGGCACGGCGCCTCGCGGTGCAGGTCGCTAAAAGACTTTCAGTCTTCGGCCCCGCCGTCTCGTAAAACCGGCACGGTCAGGAGGCCATCGAACGGACGAGATTAAGAGCGATCCGGCGCAGCTTCGGATCGGCTACCCGTCGCCAACTAAAAATCAGATCCTCTAGCTCTTGATCCTCAGAGTGCTCAACCTCATGAGCCGTCGCCCCGTTCGATCGAAAGTGGTTTGTCCGTAAGAGGGTAGGGGCGGTCGACTGACGATTCATAGGGCAACTGGCTTGATATGGGACGCTGGCGGTTTCCTCTGCGTTACAATGCAGAGACTGCGCCAGAGACACCGAACTTGTCCGCTTCGAGCGGGGTACGCAAAAGGCATTTCGCCGAAGCGAACCCCTGCTCGCTCGGAATGTCGCCTTTACGACGTGAACCCGCATAACCGATAATGTGCAACCCGAAGTGCTAATCCTCAGGGAGTAGTTCAAATAATCTCTGCGCCCTGCGCGAGCTTGGCGGCGAGGTCTGATTGCCTGAATGGCTTCACCAGGCGGGGTAACTCAGCGGCGACGCCTTCGACCTCGGCATAGCCTGACACCAGCAGAATGCGGGCTTGTGGTCGGCGGCCTCGAACCTCCCGCGCTAGGTCGACGCCAGTCATCCCCGGCATTAGGTGATCGGTGATCAATACGTCGAACGTCTCTCCTTCATCAATGAGTAGCAGCGCCTCTTCCGCCGACTTCGCTTCGATCACCCCATAGCCTAGGTCGATCAGCATGGCTGCGGTGCTTATGCGAACGATGTCTTCGTCATCAACCAGCAAGGCCGTCCCCGTCGTGGCGCGGACGGTGTTCGCGTCGTCTTGTACGACAGGCGGCTGCTGCGTAGCGGTCGTGGCGGGCAGCCAGATTTCTACATTTGTACCGAGGCCCGGTTTGCTGGCGATGCTGAGGGCGCCGCCAAGCTGGGAGGCGAGTCCGTGGACCATGCTTAGGCCTAGGCCCGTGCCCCTACCTATGCCTTTGGTGGAATAAAAGGGCTCGATCGCTCGTCTAAGGACCGTCTCATCCATGCCGGATCCATTGTCGGCCACGGAGAGCAGAACGTAGGGACCTGAAGGCAAGCCCGACCGGTGATCCGCACCGACGTGCTCGAGATCCGCGGAAATTCGCAGCATTCCGCCATCGATCATTGCGTCCCGCGCGTTAACGGCAAGGTTCAGGATGGCCATTTCGAGCTGATTTTGGTCAGCGACCGCCGGCGCAAGATCGTCGGCGATATTCAATACGACGCGGATCTGCGGCCCTGTGGTGCTGGAGACCAACTCAGCCATCCCTGAGACGAGCTCTCCGACGTTAACGGGCGTAGCCTGCAGGGGCTGCCGCCGCGCGAAAGCAAGCAGTCGCTGCACGAGCGTCTTGGCGCGTTCGGCGGCCTCGAGCGCGCCGTGGATCAAGCGCTGTTCACGATCTCCGCCGACGCTGCGGCGCTGAAGCATATCCAGAGACCCGAGGATCGGCGTGAGCAGATTATTGAAGTCATGTGCGACGCCTCCGGTTAGGGAACCCATCGCCTCCATCTTCTGGCTTTGCCGCAGCGCTTCCTGGGCAGTCGCTAACTCAGCTTCTGCGCGGAGTCTGTCGGTGATGTCTCGGGCGTGGTGAAAGGCGCCAATGATCTGGCCGGCGTCATTTTGAAGGGGGGTGTAGGTGATCTCCCAGGATGGCGTGCCCAATTCGGGACGGCCGAACGCCTCAACAACGGTGAAACGTTCGCCCCCGAGCGCCTTTGCCATCAAGGCGCGTATGACCGGCTGTTGCTCGGACACGAAGAGGTCAGGGAAAATGTCGCCCAGCCGGGTATCGAAGCCGTTGACCCGGCGGAACTCATCGTTGTGCGCCCGATTGAAAGCGATCAGCCGGTAGTCGGTATCAAAAGCGCAGATCGGCGAGCGATCGGACTGTACGATGTTCTCATGAAGTCGCAAAGCCGCCGCGCGCTCTTTGTCATCGGTCACATCTCGGCCCACGGCGTAAAACACATCCCCTTCGGGGACTAGGGTCCAGGAAATCCAGCGCCATGAGCCGTCGGCATGTCGCAGCCGGTCCTCGAATCGTTCGACTGTCTCGCCAGCCAACAGACGCAGCATGACGGCTTCCACTGAAGCATGGTCTTGCGGATGCACCTGATCGCGGAAGGATAGGGCCAGAAGCGTTTCCGCATCTTGGCCGAGAGTAGTTTCCCAAGCCGGATTGATCGCCTTTAAGCGGCCGTCGAAACCCATCACGGCGAAGAGGTCTCGGCTCATCTCCCAGACCCGATTGCGCTCGGCTGTGCGCGTGACGACCTCCAACTCCAAGGTTTCGTTGAGCTCTTTAAGCCGGGCTTCGGTTTCTTTGCGGGGCGTAATGTCGATCGCGGTGCCAAGAACGCGTTTGCACTCCCCCGCCTCGGTGAAGATGCCCGCGCCCTTGGCTGCGACCCATCGAATGGCGGCGTCTTCCTTTCCGACCGTGCGATATTCCACATCGTATCGAAGTCTGAGGGTTGGATCGCAGGCGGCGGCGAAGGCAGCGAAGGTCGCTTCACGGTCGTCCGGGTGGACGCCGTCGTAATAGTCTTCGAGCGTGACTGGCACGTCCGGCGAGATACCAAACATGGCCTTGACGCGCGGGGGCCAGAACATCGCGTTCGTCGTCATGTCGACATCCCAGAGGCCGATCTCTGCTGCCTCGGTAGCCAGTCTGAGCATCTCCTCGCTGACAGCCAGTCGATTTTCGGCTTCGCGTCGATCGTCGATGTCGATGACGGAACCTACATAGCCAAGGTAGGCGCCGTCGTCCCCGAAGCGGGCCGCCGCTGCGTCGATCGTCCAGCGATACACTCCGTCGGCGCGGCGCAGCCGGAAATCGACGCGATAGTCTTCCTGTTGGGCGTTAGCAGTAACGAAGGCTTGCTCGGCCGCAGACCGATCATCGGGATGGACCGCTTCGAGCCACCCATACCCTTCGCCCGCATTGGGCGCCTGGCCGGTGAACTCATACCAGCGTCGGTTTAGGTGCGTGCAGTATCCGGACGCGTCGGTAACCCACATCATGACCGGTGCGCTATCGGCCATGCTGCGGAAGCGGGCCTCGCTTTCGAGTAAGCGGCTTTCCGTATGCCTCCGATCATCGATGTCGGTAGACGTGCCATACCAGCGCACAATCTCGCCGCTCTCAGGGTCCCGATAGGGTTCTCCCCGGACCAGAAACCAACGATAGGTCCCATCGTGGGACCGAATGCGGTGCTCCACTTTGAAGGGCGCTCCCGTACGCTTCGCCACCTCGAAGGCGGCGACTGTCGGCTCTTCGTCGTCGGGATGAAGGTGGTTCGCTGCAATCTGCGTAGCAGTCGTCGGTTGGTAGGCGGCTCCGGTGTATTCGCTCCATTGCTTGTTTAAGAATTCGGTTCTGCCTGCACCGTCGGTAATCCAGACGATCTGTGGTACCGCGTCTGCCACCAGCCGGAAGCGGGACTCGCTTTCGCGCAGGGCGGCGAGGAGGGTCTCGGAACCCATCTCATTTGGCATCAGGGGAGTTATCCTTCCTCGCAGAGTCGGCGCGATCCTGTGCCCTATGCGCTTCGACCTCAACGGGCGGACAGATATTTGTGATGCCTGTAGGTCGCAGAGGCCGAGCGACGCCGATCCTCAGCTTCTGACGATGGGTTGAGTCCAAACTTTATCAGCAAGGCAAGAAGCGATCTGAATGCGCCTTGTTGTCCAGGAGCGAATGCCCGTTCATGGCGCTAGCCGGCCGTCATGACCATCCTGACCAGTTCCGAAAGGCTCCCCGCCTGCATCTTCGTCATCGCGTTTGCACGATAAACCTCGACAGTGCGAGGGCTAATACCGAGATCGAAGGCGATGACCTTATTGGCGTGTCCCTTGACCAAACCCTCGACGACATCACGCTCTCGGGGAGACAGGGCCTCCAGCCGGGCGGCGAACTCGCGCCGTTCAGTGTCTGCAGCGCTGACCTTGGCCGTTTGAACCAAAACGCGGTGGATGGAGGCGAGAAGGACGTCGTCATCAAACGGCTTTTCGATGAAGTCGAGGACGCCCGCGCGCATCGCCTCGATGGCGAGGGGCACGTCGGCGTGCCCGGTGATCACAATGACGGGCTCAGCCGACCCGTCAGCGCGCAATCGACGGGCGAGTTCGAGGCCCGTCATATCGGGCATGCGGACATCCGTGACGATGCAGCCTGCGGGACGGTCCTGCTCGGCAAGAAAGGCGAGTGCGGACTCGTAGGTCCGCGCGGACAGGTCGGCAGTCTCCAGCAGGAAGGCGATAGAGTCGCGCACCGCCGCATCGTCATCGATGACGTGGATGATGGTGTCAGTCGCCATCGGCAGCCTCTTCTTCGATACGAGCGCGCTGGAGTGTGAAATGGAAGACGGTCCCACCGCCGGGGGCGGGTTCGAACCATATGCGGCCGCCGTGAGTTTCGATGATGGTGCGGGAGATGGAAAGCCCGACGCCCATGCCGGACCGTTTGCTGGTGACGAAAGGCTGGAATAGTTGGTCCGTGAGATCTTCGCTGACCCCCGCTCCCGTATCCGAAACTGACACCTGCAGCAGTTCGGCGTCGACCGGGGCTGCGGCGATCAACAGCTCTCGCTTTGGCGACTCCTCCATCGCGTCCATCCCGTTGCGGATAAGGTTGAGCAGAACCTGCTGGATCTGCACTTTGTCGGCGAGAACGCGATCGGCGGAGGGGCCGATGGCAAACCGCACCCGCACACCATGTTCGCGGGCTCCGACCAGCGCCAGCGCGCTGGCCTCCTCAATGAGCTTCGGCAGGTCCTCAATGCCGCGCTCCGTTTCGCCGCGGGATACGAACTCACGCAGCCGCCGAATAATCACACCCGCCCGCAAGGCTTGATCCGCGGCCAGATCGACAGCAATGGCGATGCGGTCCTCTCCCAGGCCCCTCGAAGCCAAAAGCCTCTTTGAGCCCTTCAGATAATTGGAAATGGCGGTAAGCGGCTGGTTCAATTCATGGGCTAGTGCCGACGCCATCTCCCCAAGGGCGGTGAGCCGGGAGACCCGCACGAGATCGCTCTGCAGCTCCTGCATCCGGGCCTCGGCCTGCTGGCGTTCGGTCAAGTCGCGGACGAAGCCGGTAAAGAAGCGGCCTTCGGCGGTGCGCATTTCGCCGACAGCGAGTTCCATGGGGAAGGTCGAGCCGTCTTTGCGCTGACCGACAACGATCCGGCCGAGACCGATAATGCGGCGCTCGCCTGTCCGATAGTACCGCTGCAGATAGCCGTCATGCGCCTCGCGATGGGGTGCCGGCATCAGGACACTGACATTCTGGCCGATCGCCTCATCGACGGACCAGCCGAAAAGGCGCTCAGCTGTCGGGCTGAAGGCTCGGATCAGGCCGACGTCGTCGATCAGGATCATGGCGTCGGGGATGGTATTCAAGATGAGCCGGAGGTGGGTCTCTCGCGCAGAGAGCTCGCGGTGAGCGCGCTGGAACCACTCGCCGCCCACGGTCACCGACGCCGCCACGCCGACAAACAAAGCGGCCTCGATTAAAAGCGCAGGACGAAGGGGCGAAAGTATCAGTCCCGCGCCGAGGCCGATCAAGGCCGCAGCCGCACCCGGTATCCAGCCGCCCAGGGCGGCCCCGACCACCACTGCCGGGACAAATACAAGAAACGCGCCATGGTCACCGATGCGCTCGCCGAGAGCGGCGCGCAGCCCGGCACCCGCCACGGCCACGACCACTGCGGCAGCGACCGCCAGCCACGGCGAGGCCGGGCGGATGAAGGCCGAAGGCGCGGTCTGCGGTGACTGAAAAGCTCGCATTGGTGTTCCTTGCTCCGTCCGACCGGCCTCCGCGCCTCCGGGATTTCCCCTAGGGCGAAGACCGAAATATCGGCCTTGGGCGGTCGCTTCTACACCGATTGCATCTTCAAGACGCCGCCGCAGCGGCCCGGAACGCTCTCCTGATAATTTGGAACGACCACTATGACCGCGCCTCTCGTCGATCTTTCAATCCACCACCGACCCAAGGGTCTGTCGGACCGGGTCGCCTTCGGCTTCACCAAGCTGCTGCGCTGGTGCGCCGACACCTTCTTCGCCAAGCGCTACGGCCACCGCGCTGTGGTGCTGGAGACGGTCGCCGCCGTGCCCGGGATGGTCGGCGCCACCATCAATCACCTCAGCTGCTTGCGCAAAATGTGTGACGACAAGGGTTGGATCAAGACTCTGATGGACGAGGCCGAGAATGAACGTATGCATCTGATGACCTTCATCGAGATCTCTAAGCCGACGCTGTTCGAACGCTTCGTTATTGTCTCGGTGCAGTGGGTGTTCTACCTGTTCTTCTTTGTTCTCTACCTCGTCTCTTCAAAGACGGCCCACCGCGTAGTCGGCTATTTCGAAGAGGAGGCAGTAATCAGCTACACTCACTATCTCGCCGAAATCGACGAGGGCCGTAGTCCGAACGTGCCGGCCCCTGAGATCGCCAAGTCCTACTGGGGCTTGCCGGACGACGCGACGTTGCGGGATGTGGTCCTGGTGGTCCGCGCAGATGAAGCCCACCACCGAGACGTCAACCACGGTTACGCCAACGAGCTGGGCGGCCTGCCGATCCAGGCTGTGGCTCCGTGCCCTCCGCATGCGGCGCTGGAGCCGACCTGGAAGGCCGTCGCCTAATTGAAGCAGCTTGATCGCGCCCTCTCGTGATGCCGTCGCGGGAGGGCCTTCGAGCCTGCCTGTGTGCTACGTCGGCTGCGGTAGAACGATCTTGTCCGGATCCGGCTGTGAGCCATGAAGCACATGGGGCAGATGCCGTTCCCTGCCTCCCTAGAAGACACAGCGGTTCCACCATTTGCCCTGGACGACAATCTAAGTCCGCGTTCTAGATTGGGCTCAAAGGCGAAGTTAAAGGCACGCGAGACGCTTCGAGTCGTTCGCGAAATCTTGGATCAATCTTCCGCGCCTGGGCTAAGGGCCAAGCCTTCGTGACCGCCGTGTCGGGTTCAATGCTGCTTTCGATATACGCAACCCAGTACTCACCTACAGTCGGGACGGCGCGACCTTCCCGGCAATTGCGCATCTCACGGTGTCCGAGCTCAATCGTCAGCGGCGGCACTTCGCCTTCGATCAGACCGATAGGAGCGGCCGTGGCGGTCCAAGCCTCGTCAGCGCGGTCAGGGTCTACTGTCGTGACAGTCTCAATTCTAACGACAACGACGGCGTCGTACGACCGGGCGATCAGCGACCCTATGTTCGGAGGTTGACGACACGCTAATGAAGGTGTCGCTATCGCCGATAGCGAGGCCAACGTCGCTGCTATTTTAAGTGCAAGCGATCTGCTCATCTATCCACAGTCTGTATAACGCGCCTACTTTCCGGCGACCGCTGCCATCAACTATCGAGCGGAAAAACAACATTTCGAGCACCCGGTTTACTAGGCCACTTGCCGCAAGGTGGCGCAAGCTTGTTCTACGCCTTCAACAAGCGCGCGGGGGTCTATGGGTTTGGTCAAAAACGTGTCGACTCCGACAGAAAGCCAGGCTTGGCGGTGAGCCTCCATCGCATTCGCCGTCAGGGCAATGACCGGCGTCTCAGTATTCGCGCCGGCCGTTTTTATTGCGCGAGTGGCGGTGACGCCATCCATCACGGGCATCTGCATGTCCATGAGGATGATGTCGAAGGGCGTGGTTTCGCAAAGGCCCACCGCCTGAGCACCATCTTCCGCAAAAGTCAGTGCGCAGCCATGAGGTTCAAGCAACATGGAGACAATCCTCCTGTTGACGGGGTGGTCATCGACGACAAGGACTGAAAGCCAGGAAAGATCGGCCTCGACCCAATTTTTTGTCGCCGTCTGGATTTTCTCGGCGATCTCCGTCGGCAATGCCAAATGGAACTCAGAGCCTCTGCCGGCGATGCTTGTTGCAGTCAGCGACCCGCCCATCAACTCTGCAAGGCGTCGGGCGATCGCCAGACCAAGACCTGTGCCGCCAAACCGACGGGTTGTGCTTGCGTCAGCCTGCTCGAACTGATCGAAGATGTGTTGCAACCGGTCGGCAGGAATGCCGCATCCGGTATCCGATACACAGATATGCAGTCTCTTCGTCTCGCGATTCCATTCGGCTGAGATCGTTATCACGCCGTTATCAGTGAACTTGACTGCGTTTGAAAGCAGATTGAACAGGATTTGTTGGAGTCGCAGCGCGTCAATTAGGATGCATTCGGGAACGTCGGGGCCGATATCTAAAGCAATGCGAACACCCTTCGCATCCGCCTTTGGCTCCCATAAACTTTTCAAAGCCTGAAGTTTTTCCATAAAGTCAGTATTGGTCGGTTCGATCTCCATCTTTCCCGCTTCAATCTTCGAAAAGTCGAGCACATCGTTTAGCAAGCCGAGCAACACGTCTCCAGCGTCCTTCAGCATCTCGATCTGTTCACGCTGACGGGCGTCAAGACGGCTTTTCTCAAGTAAGGTTGTGGCAGCCATGACCGCGTTCATAGGCGTACGGATCTCGTGGCTTACGACCGCTAAGAAGTCGGACTTCGCCGCGCTTGCGACTTCAGCCCTTCGTCCTTCTTCCGTCGCGATTTCGTTCGCTTTCTGAAGGGCGGTCATCGTGGTCGAACTCTGCCTTACCGCTGCAACGAGATGGGTCATGTAAAGAACGCACCCGACGGCGATCAGATAATCTTGCGGTGATCCGAACAGGAGGGCATGGCCAATCGGAAGGCCGAGGAAATACAAGGCGTGCGGTGTTGCCGAGCAAATAAGGATCGCTCTTACATGGTAGAGATGAAGTGTCACATGCAAAAGCGCTCCGGCGACGAGAACGGTGCCGAACACCATGCCAGTTTCCCCTGTATCCCAAAGGTAGATGGAAATTGAGGAATAAACTGTCGTGTTCGCTAGACACGATAGACATCCAGCGATCATGGTGCGCCGGGGGTTCTTCAAATCGCCTTCGCGACGAAGTGGTCGAAACGCCATCCAGTCGGCTGCCTGTCCAACCATGACTGCGCCAAGCCAAAGAATCGGCCACGGTGACGGCGCTATAACCCAGGTTGTTAGGGCGATGAAGATCGCCAATCCGACGCGGCCTTTAAGCTCGCGTTGCCGTACGTTCGCGATGATCCTGTAAGCGTCAGACATAGATTCCACCCCTCCGGCACGAACACTACGGTCTAATGCTGAATAAAGGTTAGCGACCCACAATCAGATATACGGGGCGGATGAACGCGCGTGGGTGGGAATGCGAATTCTCTAAGTTCGCTCGTCCGTGGCGCTCCAGTAAAGTGACTGGAATGGCCAAAATCTCGCGCGTAAATTTTTGACACCAATCACACGCGGTATGATGTGCAGATCCCGACAATGGGGAGCGCCTTCCCAACCCTGCGAATGCGGCTAACCGTCTATTGGGCTTAATTCGGTCTACGGAACTCTCGGCCAGAGCCATAAGATAAAAGACTGGGAGCGGGGTCGCTTTGCGCTTGCCTACCCACCGCACGGTACGCGTGCACGTTGATAACTTAACTGCGCCATTGCGAGTGATTGCCGGAGGAGCATGCCACCGAAATGACATCCGCGGCCCCGGTAGGCTGCAGATCGCTCGTCTCGGGTCATCGAACAGTTTGTAGGTAGAGTCCTAATCGGTCTCAATCCGTCGTGTGGGCAAAGGCGGCTGCAACCTCCAGCAAGGCCTTTCGGCGCTCGGGGGAAGCTCGGTTGAAATTTTTCAAAAGCGCAATCGACTGCTTATCAACGAGTAGGTCAGGTTCGGAAGATAAAGGACGAATTTCCCCTGACAGCTGAGCGACCGTGGTGTCTAATCTTTCGGCAATCTTGATTAAAGTTGCTGCTGCGATCCGGTTGAAGCCCTTCTCGTATTTCTGCACTTGCTGGAAAGTGACGCCAATATGACGCCCTAGGCTCGCCTGACTTATGTTCAAAGCTACGCGTCGGGTCCGGACCCTCTCGCCAATTTCTACGTCGATCTGGTCGATCATCTAGCCTACCTTCATTGTGGGATTGCTCCACTTAACATCTCGCCAGATGACCGGCCAGTTCGCGAAAGGCCATCCGGCCTTCTGGCTTATAGTCGAAGACCTCAGGTGAAGCGCCCGACTGTTTGGAGCTAAGGGAGACGAGCGACGTGCGGCTCTCCATTGTAACGCAGATGAGGATGGAGGGACCCCCTGGCGCAACCACCTCGACGCCTCGCCGAGTTAGGACATAGTCGGCTCTTCACGGGGTTACGTCACTATAGCTTTCGCAATGTCAGAGCCTCATCTGTGTCTTGTCTGCGGGCGCCATAAGCTGCAGGACCTCATTGTCAACCGCGGCCGAAGCTAGATCCAGATTCGATCATAGCGCAAAAGGGGCTCGGCTAGATGCGATGGAGTAGGCGGGGAGGGCGAAACCTTTCCGACCGCCTTGCAACCCAGCCCTTGAACGCGTTCACGAAGGGTGATCGTCGATCAAGCTATCAGGCGACTTTGATGTGGGCGCAATCACTTCTCTGATGAAATCAGCCCGACTACCATCCCACCTAAAGTCGCGAAGATTCGACTGAGTGATCCAATAACTTAATAGATTGCAAACGTCGGATGCTTTAAGTGGCGCTAAGCGGGACCTTTAGCTTATTCACAAGCCCGCGTTTGATATAAAAATTGGTTAAAATCCTGAGTGGGGGGCTACTGTTATTTGAACGATTTAACCGAGTCTAAAAATTCCACCGTCCTGGGAGAGGTTTGTAAAAGTCGAGATCAGTTGGCTATGCGCCTTGCCTATACAGTTGTCGGCCTTAGCAGGCGGTGGATCGCGCGCACTGACGAGGTGCTGCTAGGGTCAGATTTAACAGGCGGAGAGATCGCTGTGCTCCTGCTCCTTAAGGAAAACACATCAGGCATGACCCAAAAGGAACTGTCTGTCGCGCTCGCTCTATCGGCGGCTGTGCTTTCAAAGCGTACCAATATCCTTGTGAACAAGGGAATGGTAATCCGGTCCGATCTTATCGGGGACCGGCGCGCAAATCTTAATCGCCTCACCGCTGTTGGAGAAAAAGCGTTAGACGACTGGGGAAAATGTGTAGCTCGTCTACGCTTGAGAACTATAGAAGGGCTGTCGGAGGCGGAGCTTTTCCAGGCGCTTCAAACCCTTGCCCGACTAGATGAAAACCTACGATCGGATGTCGACGCAGCCGAGATATAATAGGTCGATTACGTAGGGGCGATGTCGTAAATCTTCGACGAACCGGTCTTGCTGGCCACACCTATAAGCCCAGACAGCTACATCGAACCCCGCTTTTTGATTTCAAACGACGCGAGGGTTTTGGTGGATCGTTAGGGGGAGAAATATTTGGAAGCAATATCGTAATCCTCCACGCGTAACCTTGCGCTCGCGTTGGAGCCAAGACACATATGCGAAGCCTCTTTAAGCGTCGAGATGACCATTCGAGTGATGTTAGCGAACTGCGCAGCATGCTTGCCGCGGTGGATCGCTCCCAGGCGGTGATCCAGTTCGGTCTGGACGGCACGATCCGCGACGCGAACCAAAATTTCCTGTCCGTCGTGGGTTATGCGCTTGGCGACATCGTGGGTCGGCATCACCGGATGTTCGTTGATCCGGCCGAGGCGCAGACGCCGGCCTATGCCGAGTTTTGGCGTCGTCTGAACGCCGGCGAGTTCGTGGCGGACAAGTTTGTGCGCTACGGCCGGGGCGGCAAGCGTGTGGTGATCGAGGCCAGCTACAATCCGATCCTGGACAGCGACGGACGCCCCTACAAGGTCGTCAAGTTCGCCATGGACGTCACCGCCGTCGAAGAGGAGCGCGAGCGCCGGGCCGAGGCGGATCGTCAGGCCGCCCAGGTCCAGGCCGCTGTCGTCGAAGGCACGGCCAGGGGCCTGTCGGCCATGGCGGCCGGGGACCTGTCCTATCGCATCCAGGACGACTTCCCCGGCGAATACGCCGTGCTGCGCGGCAACTTCAACCAGGCCATGGCGGCGCTGGACGAGGCCGTCGGCGTGATCGGCGTCAACGCCGGATCGATGCAGTCGGGCGCCCATGAGATCAGCAGCGCCGCCGAGGATCTGTCACGCCGCACCGAACAACAGGCCGCCAGTCTGGAAGAGACTGCCGCCGCGCTGGACCAGATCACCGCCACCGTGCGCAAGACAGCCGAGAACGCCCAAGCCGCCGACACCGTTGTCACCCAAGGCCGGACCCAGGCTGAGACCGGCGGCGTCGTCGTCCAGAAGGCCGTCGCGGCCATGGGTGAGATCGAACGCTCGTCCAACGAGATCAGCCAGATCATCGGCGTGATCGACGAGATCGCCTTCCAGACCAATCTCCTGGCGCTGAACGCCGGCGTCGAGGCCGCCCGTGCGGGCGAGGCCGGCCGTGGCTTCGCTGTCGTGGCCTCCGAAGTGCGCGCCTTGGCTCAGCGGTCAGCGGAATCGGCCAAGGAGATCAAGACGCTGATCTCGGCCAGCTCCACCCAGGTCAAGGACGGGGTCGTTCTGGTGCGTCAGTCGGGCGAGGCCCTGACGGGCATCGCCGGCCGGATCGAGGAGATCACGACCCTGATGGGCGAAATCCGCGCCTCGACTCAGGAACAGGCGGTGGGTCTGGCCGAGGTCAACACCGCCGTGAACCAGATGGACCAGGTCACCCAGCAGAACGC